>JAGLOZ010000045.1 GCA_023137595.1 Minisyncoccota bacterium
CTCTTTTATAATAACTATATCTGTCCGAGCATATAGTTTTGACTGGCCGTTTGTTATTTCATTTGAAGCGGTTGTTATTTCATTTGTTGTTGCTGTGGGATTCGGAATTGTTTTTGGCTGGTATCCGGCAAAGAAAGCGGCGAAGTTGAATCCGATTGAAGCGTTGAGGTATGAATAAAATATATTGCTGTATTGCTTTATTGTTGTATTGTTATGCGTGGCATAGTGGTTTGACAATAGAACAATACAACAATAGAGCAATAGAATAATTTTGACAGTTCTAAATATATCTGATAGTATAAATTTGTAGAATTAAATAGTTAATTTTGATCGGTTGATATTATCTAATCTAGATCCTAAGCTATGTTGTTATCATTTACTATAAAATCACAATCATTTACTACGATTTGTAAATCATTAAGTTTTTTTGCCAGAGAAAGGCTTTCTTGCAGTTTTTTTGGTGTGTTTCAAATTTTAAGTAAAAATATAGATAAACATTGTTTATCTTTGGTTTAAAATCTTATATAGTGCGGCAAAATAGTGAAAATTCCAGATTAACTCGGTATTTGATCGATTAATTTAGGAGAAATAAAAAATGGAAACAATGCAAATGTTAATTGCAGTTCTTGTTGCTTTTAGCTCAGGATCTGTTATCGGTTACTTTGGAAGGCAATTTCTTGCTACAAAGCAAATGGAAACGGCTGAAGGCAAGGTAAATAAAATAATTACTGAAGCAAAGGACAAAGCGGCGGAAATATTGTTAGATTCAAAAAATAAAGCTGTAAAGATATTGGATGATGTCAAGAATGAAGAAATCGAAAGAAATAGGCAAGTAAACAGAAACGAACAGAGAATTGTAAAAAAAGAAGAATTTTTAGAAAAAAAATCAGGCGAGATCGAAAAGCAAAGAATTGTTTTGCAGGAAAAAGCAAAACAAGTTGTGGATATTAAAGAAGATATCAAACGTATAAAAGAGGATCAGTTAAACAAACTTGAAAAAATAGCGGATTTAAGTAAAGAGAAAGCTATAGAAATAATTCTTGAAAAAGTGGAGAAAGATCATAAAGAGGATGTAGTTAAAAAAATAAAGGATATGGAACAAGAAGGAGTGGATGAGCTTAAAAAGAAAGCTAATGATATTATTGTTCAATCAATACAAAAGTATTCAGGGGCTCATACAGCTGAAACAACGACCTCAACGGTCAATATTCCAGGTGATGAAATGAAAGGAAGAATTATTGGAAGAGAAGGAAGAAACATTAAGGCCTTAGAGCAGGCTACTGGCGTGGAGGTTATTATAGATGATACTCCTCTAACGATCATTGTTTCTGGATTTGATCCGATCAGAAGGCAAATCGCAAAATTATCTTTAGAAAAGCTTATGAGTGATGGCAGGATCCATCCTGCTAGAATTGAAGAAATTGTTGAGGAAGTAAAAAAAGAAATCATTGACAAAGTTAAAGAATCTGGACAGGCGGCTGTTTCAGACGTGAGTGTTGTCGGACTTAATCCGAAATTAGTCCAGCTTTTGGGCAGATTGAAATTTCGAACAAGCTATGGACAAAATGTTTTAATGCATTCAATTGAGGTTGCTCATTTGTCGGCCTCTCTTGCTGCAGAACTTGGCGCAAATGTTACGGTTGCTAAAAAGGCGGGATTGCTTCATGATATTGGAAAAGCGGTTGATCATGAAATCCAAGGAACCCATGTTGAGATTGGAAGAAATATATTGGGTAAATTCGGTGTTTCTGAAGATATAATAAAAGCAATGCAGTCTCATCACGAAGATTATCCCTTTGAAACAACTGAATCTGTGATAGTTAGAGTTGCGGATGCAATTTCCGCATCCAGGCCGGGAGCAAGAAAAGATACTCTTGAAAATTATTTAAAGAGGCTTGAGGAGCTTGAAAGTATCGCTAATTCATTTGAAGAAGTTGAAAAATCATACGCAATACAAGCCGGAAGGGAAATCAGAATTTTCGTTACTCCCGAAAAAATTGATGATCTGGGAGCGGCTAAAATTTCGAGAAAAATAGCCGATGGCATTGAAGAAACGCTTAATTACCCCGGAGAGATCAAGGTTCATGTTATCAGGGAGACAAGGGCAGTGGAATATGCGAGATAATTAAAGTATACAGCATTTAGTATTTAGTATTAAACAATGAATATTTTATTTTTCGGTGATCTTGTGGGTAGGCCGGCAAGAACGGCTTTAAAGCAAATTTTGCCTGCCTATAAAAAGAAGTATAAAATTGATCTGGTTATTGCTAATGCTGATAATTTGGCACATGGCAAGGGAGTTACAAAAAATACTGTCAAGGAGATGATTGAATGCGGAGTTGATGTTCTGACTTGCGGTGATCATACTTGGGATACAAATCAAGCCCTTGAAATGCTGGAAGAGGGAGTTTGTAGCTTTATTTGTCCTGCAAACTATCCTGTTCTTGATTATAAAAAAGGTTATAAAATAATTGAAGTCAATTCAAGGAAAGTTTTGATCGTAAATTTGATCGGAAGAGTTTTTTTGAAAGATCATCCAGATTGTCCTTTTCGGGCTATTGATAAGATATTAGAAGATAATGCTGAAAATTTTGATATAGCTATTATTGACTTGCATTCAGAAGCTACGAGTGAGAAAAGGGCGCTAGGCTTTTATTTAAGCTCCAGAGTTTCTGCGGTTCTGGGGACTCATACCCATATACAAACTGCTGATGAGGAAATATTAGATGAAGGAACAGCATATATTTCTGATGTTGGAATGGTTGGTCCGAAAGATTCAATATTAGGGTGTAAAAAGGAATTTGTTATAAATCAAATGATGACACAGACAAAATTTCGCTATGAAATAAGCGATGATGAGAATATTATGATCAATGCGGTTGTTGTTAAGATTGACGACGAAAATGGAAAAGCGAAAAGTATAAAACGTATAAATGAGGTTGTAAAAAACGCTCTTTAAAAAATTTGCCTTATTTTAGCTATTTGCTATAATTGAATTATATTGCTCTATTGCTATGTATGAATTGTAGTTTTATTATAGCAACACGACAATACAATAATTTAACAATATAGTGATATTATTTTAAGTTAACTAGTTTGTCATTTTGAATTTAGTTCAGAATCTTTGTATAATTGAGGTTACGTTTGCTTGTTTAAAGTTAGACGTAATAGTCAAAAGATACTGAAGCAAGTTCAGGATGACAGGAAAATTTAGGAAATTACCACTGTACAAATTTAACTTTAATCGTATAAAGAAAGGAGGTGGAACAAATGACAAAAGATGAATTAATAGATGCTGTAGCGGCAAAAACTGATATTTCAAAAAAGGATACAGAAAGAGTAATAAATGCTGTTTTAGAATCAGTAACAAAAACGCTAGTTGATGGCGGTAAAGTTGCTTTAACCGGATTCGGAACTTTTAGCGTAAACAGAAGAGAAGCAAGAACTGGAGTTAATCCTCAGCACCCGGAACAAAAAATTCAAATTCCTGCAATGAATGTGCCAAAATTCAAAGCCGGAAAAAGCCTAAAAGACGCTGTCCGATAATTTTAGTTATGTTTTAACAATAATTCCCAATGAGTTGATTGAATTTGTTGGGGGTTTTTGTTTGACTAAAATCTTCTAAAATAGTATTGTATAATTGAATAATCGCTAATCTTTAATTTTTGATTCAAAACAATGAATATTGCGATTGATGCAAGAACGCTTGAAGGACAAAAAACCGGAGTCGGAAGATATTTGTCTGGTTTGCTTAAATATTGGAAAAATAATAAAGAGCATAATTTTTTTCTTTACTTCAAGGATGAAATTTCAGAAAGCAGTTTATTGAAAAGCGATAATTTTGAATTAAAATTATTGAAAAATCCTTTTGGCTTTTCAAGCAATTTTTTCTTCCAACATTTTCTGCTGCCTTATCAGTTGAAAAAAGACAAGGCAGATTTTTTCTTTTCTCCATTTTATTTAAAACCGTTTTATTGCCCGGTTCGATCTTCTATTGTTCTTCATGATATTTCTTACGAAGCTCATCCGGAATGGTTTAATTCCAGAAGTCAGGTTATATTAAAAACGCTTTCTAAGTTTTCAGCTAAAACTACTGATAAAATTTTTACGGTTTCAAACTATAGCAAAGATGAGATCATAAAATTTTATAATATTAACCCTGATAAGACCACAGTAACCCATTTGGCGCCAGATGATAGTTTTAAAAAAATAATTGAAGTAGGAAAGATAGAAAATTTGAAAGAAAAACATGGTCTTAATAAATTTATTTTATGTATCGGTTCAATTTTTAATCGTAGGCATATTCCAGAAATTGTCGCGGCATTTGAAAGAAATGCCAGAGAATACAAAGATTATCAGCTTTTGATCATAGGCAAAAATCGTACACATCCGTTTATGGATATAGACAGAAAAATAAAAACTGCTAATAATAATCTCGGCAGAAATGCGATAATTCACTTGGATTTTGTAAGCGAAGAAGATCTGCTTACTTTTTACAGTTCTTGTGAAATTAATATATATTTGTCCGATTACGAGGGATTTGGCTTGCCGGTAATTGAAGCGCAATTCTTTGGCAAGCCTGTTATAACGAGTTATAACAGCTCGTTAATTGAAGTGGGAGGAGATTCAGTTGAATTTGTAAAAGAAAATAATGTTGAAGAAATTTATGAAAGTATAAAGAAAGTAATTTCTGATGAGAGTTATAGATTGGATTTAATTAAACGTGGCAATGAGAATTTGAAGAGATTTAGCTGGGAGAGGTGTGCAAAGGAGACATTGGATAGAGTATTAAGTATTTAGTATTGAGTATCAAGCAAAATTTGTCATTTTCGCGGAGCAGGCTGTCTAAAAATTTCAAAATATACGGAATTTATCCTTTAGGATTTCAAATTATTGGTTTAGACAAGCGGTGCTTTATGAAACCTTAAATGGTAAATTTCAATTATTAGACAGTCTAGGAGGCTAGAACTTGTTGTAGGAGTGGATTTGCAATCCGTTTCAGATGTTTTCCATGCGAATAAAACTGTATTATTAGATTCTTTTTTATAAAAGTGCAAAACGAAATTTAAAAACAAAAGAAACTGGTTACAAACCAGTTCCCACGAAAAAAATTATTTTTTTTATAGGCAAGGCGGCAAGAAATATAAGATTCAAGTCAGAGACTTGAACTAATAGCAGTCTAAATGTTTTTTAAAAAATAAAACAGGGACGAACTAGTCATCCCTTTTGATTGTAATTTGAGTCTTTATTACTGAATATAGCAATAAAGATAATGCAATTCCTATAAATACTATTTATATAAATCCTAGATAATATATAACCAGGATTAATATAGTTACAATAAACAGGAACAAAGGCATTATTATTTTATCATTTATACTCGCAATTTTTTCTTTATTTGCAACTAGCAAGCAAAGAATGATCTCAACTAAAATTAGCATAATGATATATGC
>JAGLOZ010000046.1 GCA_023137595.1 Minisyncoccota bacterium
GGATGTCTGAAAAATAATTTAGAGAAAAAACTCGCTGAAGAAACTTTTTCTGACATGGAAAACTTTGCCGAGTATGGTTTTAACCGAAGTCACGCCGTCTGTTATGCTTTAATCGGATATCAAACCGCATATTTGAAAGCGCACTATCCGGCAGAATTTATGGCATCTCTTTTGACATCTGATCAAGAAAATATAGACCGAATTGCGATTGAAGTTGATGAGTGTCGCCAGATGGGAATTGAAGTTTTGCCGCCAGATGTGAATAAAAGTTTTATAAATTTCGGCGTGATCAATGAAAACGAAAAAGAAGAGATCAGGTTCGGGCTTTCTGCCATAAAAAATGTCGGCCATAATATCGTAGAAACGATAGTTGAAGAAAGAAAAGAAAATGGAAAATTTGAGAGCATTGAAGATTTTGTTTTGCGAGTTGAGTCAAAAGATCTGAACAAAAAATCAATGGAGAGCCTGATCAAGACAGGAGCATTTGACAGTATGGAAGAAAGAAGCAAGCTTCTTTTAAATATGGAACGAATTCTGAATTTTGCCAAAGAACATCAGCAGGCAAAAAATAACGGGCAAGTCAGTTTATTCGGAGACCTGGGATCATCTGAAGATAATATCAATAAATTACAGCTAACCGACACAAGAATAATAGACAAAACGGAAAAAATGGCATGGGAAAAGGAACTTCTCGGACTTTATGTGTCCGATCATCCCTTAAAAGAATATTCCTCTTATTTAAGAAATAATTTTAAGAGTATAAATAATTTGTCAAATGAGGAAGTAAATCAAATCGTAAAAGTTGGCGGAATTATCACTAAAATCCAAAAAATAATTACAAAATCAGGCAAAGCGATGGTGTTTGCGGTAATTGAAGACTTGACCGGAAAAATTGAGGTTCTTGTTTTCCCAAGACTTTTGGAAAGCAATCAGGAAATTTGGGAAGAAGGAAACATTGTTTCTATTAAGGGAAAACTAAACGACAAAGACGGAGTATTCAAATTGCTATGCGAAGAAGTGAGAAGAATAAATATGGATGAAGCAAAAAAATATTCCGAGGAGAATGGGATTGAAAAAGATGATAATGATAATCAAGAATATAATCTTCCAGAAAATGATAGTGAGATGGTAAGAGATGGTAAACAAAAATATTCGGCAAATAAATATTTCATAGAAATTACTGTTCCCAAAGAAAATTCCAAAGAAATTTTGCAAAAACTTTCCGAAATTTTAAACACTGCTCAAACAGGAAACTGCAAAGTTTACATTTCAATCCCCTCTTCTGATGGGAGTTATCAGAAAATTAAGACAAGTAAGGATATTGAAAGTGGAGATAAGATTTTAGAAGAAATTAAAAAATTATTGGAAATGAAAATTTAAAGTTAAAATCATTGACATAATTAAGTTTTTAGTGTTATATGGAAATGCAATAGATTAAACCTATATGCAATATAAACAGGAGGAACGATAATGAATAGTTGTTCTTTGATAAGTATCAACGTAGAAGATCTAGCAAAGTATGGGCAAGGGAACATTGTAATGGCTGGAATTGGAATTATTCCAAAAATTAATCTTGAAAGCTGCGAACGACATAATAAAATAATCAGAATAGCAGCTCTATTCCCCGAATTGACTCAGATGGAAAAATGTATGGCTATATCTGAATCCAGGATGAAACGCGATACGCAAGTTATTAAGTTAGATAACACGCGAAATCTGGGTAAAACTATGGACATAATATATGGAACTCATTCACTGCTAATGCAGGAAAACCCACACACGCATGAACCAATAGTTATAGAGGCTCTTGCGAAGGTAACTGAAACACACTTTAAGGAGGAAGAACAACAACAGTGGAAAAATGTATTACTACAGGTATTGCTTAGTAATGAAAACCTGCAAAAACACACAACTATCTGGATCAAGAATTTTGAAAGCATCAAAAAACTAATTGAGGTTTTTGACCTTCCAAAGAACAAATTTGATAAAATGTTCAATGGTGCTTTCAAAAATGACAGCGAGCTATGTGAAGTCAGCTTCTGGATAGATCATCGTGAAAAAATTAAAGAGTTAATCGAATTCTTTGATTTTTCAAAAGAAGATATCCAGTCAATGCTTGTTTCTGTTCTGACAAATGACGAGAAAATGAAAAACCTTGAGGTTTTAACAACGAATTCATATAGCCTCAAAGAATTGATCAAAGACTTCTCTTTGCCAGAAGAAAAAGTCCAGGCAATAATTATTCAGCATATGCGTGAAAACCTTGAATCTTTATCTAAAATCTTTGATTTGGAAGAAGTACAGCATATAGAATCAAGACTGGAGAAACTCTTGGACAGTAAATTTATACCTAAATGTATAAATAGCATAAAGATAATGAATTTGAAGATTGATCCCACCTTATACAGGGATGTTATAGAAGGATTCATAAAAGAAGCAAATAGATATACTTCCACAAGTTTGCGAAATAGAACAATGAAAATTGCTATCAGGACCTATAAAGCATTAAAAGAAGAAGGCTTTGATATTAAGGATAGAGAATTTATTCTGACAACATATGATTCAGCAGATAAGCATCCTGCAGATAAAGGCATACAAGCCGCCTGCTGGGT
Organism: Minisyncoccota bacterium; assembly: GCA_023137595.1. Taxonomy (GTDB): domain Bacteria; phylum Patescibacteriota; class Minisyncoccia; order JAHIHE01; family JAGLIN01; genus JAGLOZ01. The sequence goes on from JAGLOZ010000046.1 coordinate 2,613, forward strand.
CCTTGAATGCAAATATATGAAACAGAACGAAAACTCTTGGATAGCAAGAAATTTACGTTAAAGGTAGACCTGCGCTACCTTTCTTTTTTTTGACACAATTTTAAAAATCCTCTAAACTAAATTCAGAAGTGATTGGAACGGCTAC
>JAGLOZ010000047.1 GCA_023137595.1 Minisyncoccota bacterium
ATTCTTGGGCTTTTTTATTTGGAAAATATCAGCAGTGTTTTATCAGCGCCTTTAGTCTGTGTTCGTCTGTGTGCTATTAAATAATGGGACACTGAAAAACGCTGACTAAAGGCGCAGACGAACACAGATTAATTTTTGAATTGATTATGTTAAAATGTTTAAATGTTAATATGTTAAAATAAATTATATGAACAAAGAACAAAAGTTAGAGATCAAACGCCATTCGCTGGCGCACATTTTGGCAAGCGCTGTTCTGGAAATGTTTCCGGAGGCGAAATTCGGCGTGGGGCCGAATATTGAAAACGGGTTCTACTATGACTTTGACCTGCCAAGAACTCTCATTCCGGAAGACCTGCCGATTTTGGAAAAGAAAATGAAAGAGATAATCAAGAAGAACTTGCAATTTGAAAAACAAGTTGTAGATCGTGATAAAGCGATTGAACTTTATAAAAAAGCCGGACAGGATTATAAAGTTGAAATATTGAATGACGAGGCAAAAGACGAAGAAGTTTCGTTATACAAAACCGGAGAGTTTGTGGATCTATGTAAAGGTCCGCACATAGATTCAACCGGAGAAATTGATTTCACGTCATTTAAACTGAATAAAATTGCCGGCGCGTATTGGCGCGGCGATGAGAAAAATAAAATGCTCCAAAGAATTTATGGAATTGCCTTCAATAATAAAAAAGAATTAAAAGAATATCAGACAAAGATGAAAGAAGCGGCAAAAAGAGATCATCGAAAACTGGGAAAGGAATTGGACTTATTTTGTTTTTCCGATCTAGTCGGTCCGGGATTGCCGTTATTCGCTCCGAAAGGAGTTGTGATCATTGATGAGCTAAGAAAGCATATTGAGAAAATTTGCGCGGGATATGGATTTCAAAAAGTTATGACGCCGCATTTAGCAAAAATAGATCTCTATAAATTATCAGGACACGCGGATAAATTTGGCAAAGAACTGTTTCATGTTTCCTCAGAACAAAAACATGATTTTGTAATGAAACCTGTCCAATGTCCGCACCAAACACAAATTTACGCTTCAAAACAACGATCATATCGTGATCTGCCAATCAGGTATATGGAATCAGAAAAACAATATAGGGCTGAAAAATCAGGAGAAGTTGGCGGATTAAACAGGGTTTACGCAATCACGGTTGAAGACGGCCATTCTTTTTGTCGCGTAGAACAAGTGAAAAAAGAAGTAAAAAATATGGTAGAAATAATAAAGGATTTTTATAGCGCCATCGGTCTTTGGGGAAATGGTAATCATTGGGTGTCTCTTTCTGTCAGAGATTATAGCCATCCGGAAAAATATATCGGGGATCCTCAAGATTGGGATAAATGCGAAAAAATGTTGGAAGATGTTGCAAAAGAAATGAAATTGGACGCCAAGAAAATTGAAGGAGAAGCTGCTCTCTATGGTCCCAAACTTGATTTTATGTTTAGAGATTCTATGGGAAAAGAAATTCAAATTCCAACCGTTCAGCTTGATTTTGCCACGCCAAAACGCTTTGATCTGGTTTATACGAATGAAAAAGGTAAAGATGAATTTGTGGTAATGGTTCATCGCGCTATTCTAGGTTCTTATGAACGTTTTTTGGCCTTACTGATAGAACACTTTGCCGGAGCTTTTCCTCTCTGGCTATCTCCTGTTCAAGTCAAAATCCTGCCAGTATCTTCAGAAAAGCATATTGACTACGCCAGAAAGGTAAATTCTCTATTGCTTGAAAATAATATCAGAACAGAAATTGACAATTCAAATGAGAGTATCGGCAAAAAAATCCGTGAAGCAGAAAAGCAGAAAATCCCCTATATGCTTGTTGTCGGAGAAAAAGAAACGGAGAATAATTCAGTCGCTGTTCGTCAAAGAGGTTCAAGAGATATTAAGACTGTAGGAGTTAAAGAATTTATTGAAGGGGTTAAAAAGGAAATTGACGAAAAAAAATAGAACCCCTAATAATCAAATTTTTTGACATTTTTTCAAATATATAGTATTGTCAATTCAAGCAATGACCTAAGGAGGGATTATTGTAGTGAGTGATAAAACAACCAGATATAGAAAACTAAGATATTTCTTAGAAAAACATAAAATTGAGACGGATACGAAAGCTTCCTTAATAATCAAGGCAAAAAACTTTGAACGAGAAGAGGAAAGCATTATAGGAACCATTGTGGAATCAACAGCAAAAATGATGAATGTCCTTTTTATTATTGGTGAAAATAACAAAGGAAAGCCAGTGTATAGATCACTAGGGAAAAATACAAGGGTAGTATATTTTGAATTGCTAGATTAAAGAGGCTCTTGCTTGAACCTCTTCTTTTTTTATTATTATAAATCACACAAGATGACAGGCATCTTTGGTAATGCCCTTCATTGCCCGTCTTCACTGATTATATATTAATTATGAAATACCACATCAAAACATACGGCTGTCAAATGAACCATTCTGATTCAGAGAGAATCGCGAGTGTTTTGCAAACGGCTAAATATCAGAAAACTTTATCGGAAGATGAAGCTGATTTGATCGTGATCAATGCTTGCTCGGTGAGAAAATCAGCGGTGGACAGAATTGCCGGAAATTTCAAAAAGTATAAAAAGTATAAAAAGAAAAATCCAGATTTAAAAACAGTTTTGACCGGATGTGTTTTGGAAAATGATAAGAAGAGATTTGAAAAGTTGTTTGATTTGGTTATTGATATAAGGAATATAGAATTATTGTCAGAAAAATTATGCAAAACTTGTCATTGCGAAGGAGCGATAGCGACTGAAGCAATCCCGAAGCTACGCGCGAAGAATTTAAATACGGGATTGCCGCACTCCTTACCAGTCGCTCGCAATGACAGTAACTATTTCCAGATTCAGCCGGAATATCAAAGCAAATTCACCGCCTATGTGCCAATTATGACTGGCTGTAATAATTTTTGTTCCTATTGCGTTGTACCTTATACAAGAGGAAGAGAATATTCAAGGCCAACAGAAGAAGTTCTGAGCGAAATTACAGAATTAGCTAAGAATGGATATAAAGAGATTATACTTTTAGGACAGAATGTTAGTTCATATAAATCAAGAATTTCAAAGAATTCCTGTCATTCCGCACTTGATGTGGAATCCAGTATTACGCTTAATTCTCCTATAAAAAATAATCAGAATAGTAAGTCCAACCAGACCAACTGGATTCCCGCCTTCGCAGGAATGACAAAGAGCGCGAGAATAACAGAGACGGTTAATTTTCCAAAATTATTAAAACTAATCAACAATATTTCTGGAAATTTTTGGATTAGATTCTTGACTAGCCATCCGAAGGATATGACGGAAGAGCTTATTAAAACTGTGGCGGAATGTGAGAAAGTAACTCCATATATTCATCTTGCTTTACAATCAGGTGACGACGAAATTTTAAAAAAGATGAACAGGAAATACACGGCAGAACATTTTTTAAATTTAATAAAAATAATCAGAAAACATATTCCAGATGTTGCTATTACAACAGATGTAATTGTCGGTTTTCCCAGTGAAACAGAAAAGCAATTTCAAAACACAGCTGAAGCTATGAAAAAAGCGAAATTTGATATGGTTTATATAAATAAATATTCCCCTCGTGTCGGCGCGGCTTCTTATAAGATGAAAGATGATGTGAACTGGGAAGAAAAGAAGCGCCGTGAAAAAATTTTGACAGAAATTTTAAAAGAAACTGCTTTAGAAAATAATCAGCAATATGTCGGTAGAGTCGTTGAAGTTTTGATTGACGAAGTTAAAGATAGTTTTATTTATGGAAAGACGAGGAGCTTTAAGAATGTGAAGATAGAAGCTGAAGTTATGAATTATGAATCAAGAATTAAGGACGGTGAATTTATTAAAGTAAAAATTGCTAAAGCTAAGTTTTGGAATTTAGAAGGAGAGGTGATGAAATAAAAAAACAGTGTTGTACTAGACGACAACACTGTTAAACGATAATTTCAGAAAAAGCGAGGAAGCCAAGAAATTTTTCTTAATCCCCTACGACCCCCACAAGGTTTTCCATCGAATGATCTAAAAAGCATGTCTTCCTCTTCTTTGGTTTTTCCGTAGATAGAGATTGCTAACTTATCAACAATATTCTTTAGTATCCCTTTCTTTTCCGAATTTAATTTGGAAGCAAAAGAAGATTCTGTGCTACAATAACAAACCTCGCCCTTTTTATGAGTGATAATAATATCACTATGAAACGCTCCAAGTGCGTTTACAAGAATTAAAAAACTCTTCCTACTACAATCCGAAGATGTATTTGCTGGCAACAGTTCGTCTGCTATTTCCTTTGGAGTAAGAGCAGATTCACTATTTTTCAACAACTCAAGAATTTTCTTCTCATATTTATTTGCGATTTCCATCCTTCTCTTATATGCTTCTGTATCTTCTTCTGGCATATTTATGCCACCTCCTTTATAAATTCATCCTACCAAACAAAACCAATATGTCAACCCTCAAACCACTCATCATCATTCTCGGACCGACTTCTTCAGGAAAAACTGAAATGAGTTTGAAATTGGCGAAACAATATAATGGTGAGATCATTAACGCTGATTCAAGACAGATCTATAGAGAGATGGATATTGGGACGGGAGCACCAACTGTCTGTCATTCTGAATCTCATCGCTGGCTCCATAGTCCTCCCGCATCTCAGTACGGAATAAACTCCGGGCTGTGGAGCCTGAATGCGCAAAAAGGCTCCACAGGGCTACCGCCACAATGGAGCCAACAAATTAATAACATTCCCCATTACCTGTTTCATGTCAAAAACCCCAACCAGAAATTCTCTCTATCTCAATATAAAAAATTGGCTATTAAAACAATTAAAGACATTCAAAAACGAGGTAAAATTCCAATTCTGGTCGGCGGAACGGGGCTTTATATTAGCGCGATCGTTGACAATCTTGAAATTCCAAAAGCTCCACCGAATAAAAAAATCAGAGAGAGATTGGAAAAACATACGGGAAAATATTTGTTTAATAAACTTAAAAAAGTTGACTTAAGATCCGCAGGAATCATTGGAGAAAATAATAAAAGAAAATTGGTCAGGGCTTTGGAAGTTTGTGAAATTACAGGCGAACCTTTTTCATCTCAACAGAAAAAAGGCAAACCGCTGTTTGATGTTTTGCAAATCGGCATAAAAACAGATCGTGAGAAACTGTATAAAAAAATAGATAAACGAGTTGATAAAATGATTAAAACCGGCCTAATTGAAGAAACAAAAAAACTGTCTCGAAAGTACAGTCCTACTTTGCCCGCCATGAGCGGAATCGGATATCATGAGATCAATTCTTACTTAAAAAATGAAATGAATCTTGATGATGCAATTCAAAAAATCAAATACCGCACTCATCAATACGCCAGAAGACAAATGACTTGGTTTAAGAGAAATGAAAGAATCATGTGGGTTAGAAATTATAAAGAGGCGAAGAAAATGGTAAAAAAATTTATTGATTAAAACTTTCTTACTTCTATTATTCTAAAATGAGTCCCAAAGTTTCGGGACGATTGAGAAATTTCTTAATTATTGAAAATAGGATAAATTGAATTATTCATTACAATCAATAGATTTCTCGCCTTACGGCTTGAAGTGAAAGATAGCGAGATTTTACTTGCACATTTTCCAACCAACCTTTTTAAAAACTGCTTCAGCTTCTTCTTTTAAAATTCCTGTTACTACCTCTGGAGGATTAGAAAAAAACGGTTTAAATTTTACTAACTCTTTATCTTCTAAAATATTCCATTTAGAATAACCGCCCATCTGCGGAGATAAAAGAGCAAAAACAACGCGTTTAAATTTCAACTCGCGCATCATAAAAGCGCACATCGGACATGGCTCGCAATTGGAATAAATTGTATATTCTGACAAAACAGAAGTTTTTAGAAGTTTCTGCGCTTCCCTCATGGCCAGTATTTCAGCATGATTTGTAATGTCATTTTCTTTGATTTTATTCCTTGCTTCAACAATGATACCGTCTTTGCCGGCTATTACGCATCCGAATGGATTGTCTCCAAATTCCGAAGCTTTCTCCGACAACTGAACGCATCGTCGCATATATTTTTCATCTTCTTT
>JAGLOZ010000048.1 GCA_023137595.1 Minisyncoccota bacterium
ATCGACTGTTTTTTCATATTTTTTGCTTTTTTTATCATAGACGCTTTTAGCTCCATATTCAGCGATAAAATCGATCTGCTGATTGTTAGCGGTAACATTTTTAAGTGTTATTTCACTAATTGTTTTTCTCAAGTCAACCGGCTGATTAAAGGCTATTCTGATCGGGCTATTATAGATAATGTGTCCATTGTCAGCAAATTGATAACGCAAAACTCTTGTTTGAAAATTATGCAGAAAATCATCTACCTTTAATCCATCCATAGAAACAAAATCAGATTTTATTTTGACTGTGTAGTTTGAAGAACGCGTCAACCTTTCGTCGGCGACGAATTGAACGGTCCTTGTTCCAATCCACTTGAATCTGCCTGCTGTAGCAGGACTGATCTCTATTGGAATGTCAAAATCACCCAAAACATCCAGTGTTGTAATCGGCGTCATCGGCCGATTGAACATCACAGTAATTTCCGATTCTTCGCTTGCCTCGGACCCGGCCTTGGGGAAAACGGTTAAAACCTTTGGATCATCAACGATAAGAAAATCTCCGCCGATGGAACTGTCTGCAGTTTCCAAAATAACTGAATAATATCTGTTAAGCTTCAATTTTTCTTCCGGCTTGAAAATAATCTTTTCTTTTTCTTCGGTTTCTATCCAGATCCCTTTTATTTCTGGAGAAAATGTAGTACTGTCTTGCGCCTCCAGTTTACTTATTTTCATATTCGCGGGAAGATTAATGACAATAGAGGCGCTCTCCGAAATTTTGTCGTTGACAATAGAATAGACCTGCGCGTATTCAGAACGCGGATTTATAAAACCGGGTTTTCTGTCTTTTACTACCGTCAAAAGCAGAACCCCGCTAACCGATAAAACAAGCAAAAACAAAGCAATAGCAATTGATTTTTTCTTGTTCTGAAGAAAATAATCATGCATTTTTGTAAAAATTTTCTTTGTCATGTTTTTGTTTTTATGGATTATTTTATTTATTTTGTTTGAATTTCGGAATTTATTCCTTCGGCTTCTCTCAGAACAGGCTCTTTAAGATTTCATTTTGCGTTTGCAACGGTTTTTGAAACCCTGAAAGGTGAATTCCGTTTTTATTTAAAGACTGATTTTTTTTAATAATTTATTTTCCCTCCGCTACTCACAGCTATCCCTTTCTCCGTCAAAAAATTCCCCACGATCTCAAACATTTTTCGACATCCTTCTAAGTCTGGATAAGTGTCATCTTTCAATAATCTTTTATAATTCAGCTTTATTAAAATCTAGGATTTTTTCTGGTATCGTCTTTAATGTCTTTTATAAATTGATCAACATCAAAATCTATCCCAAAACATTCTTTTAGCAAAACAGAAGCAACTACTGCGTTGCCATATTTATTAAAATGAATAGTATCAATATCTCCCCGTTTTGAATCAATAATTTCTTCATTGCTTTCCTGGATTAAAGTATACATTTTCCCCAGATATTTGTTCTCAATTAGTTTGAAAAAATCAACAAATAAAAAATTTGAGTTATCTTTATACTCAGAAGCAATTTTTCTATCTTTCTCTGCAAAAATCTTTATTTTGTCATTCCTCTTCTCGTCATAAGAAGGAATACTTGTTGTAAAAATGATTTTAACGCCATTTTTTAATAGTTTTTCTGTAATTTGTTTTGTATTTTTTTCAGTCTCTCCTGGTTTGAAATTATAATAAGCATCATTTTTGGAAGCACTTAAGAATACTAGATCAGGATTCTCCTTAATTGCAAACCTTTCAAGATTCATCAATAGATCTCTGGAGCTGGCTCCGTCTAAACCTCCGTTAAATGATTGAATAAACCAATAAGGAGCTTTCCAATCGCCTATAATCTCTTCAAACCTTTCTCTTAATGCATATTTTATTATTTCAGCCCAATTTGGAAAAGAATATGCAACAACAGTTGTTGATGCTCCATAAAAAACAATCTTAAAAATATCCTCATCTTTTATTTTCTTTTCAATCTCTTTTATTAAATCCATACTTCATTTAAAATTAATTTATTCTAATTTCCCCGAGCTAGGCAATTCTTTAGAATTGTCATCCTGAATTTAGTTCAGGATCTTTCGTATATTTCATTTTGACTTTATTATTCACATCCTGCAACCTTTTGTTTTTTTCTACAATATCTTTCTTGACTAAATAATCTCTAACAATTTCAAATATCTTTTTATGTCCAGCTGAATTTGGATGAACGCCGTCTTCTAAGAATTTTTTATAATCTATTTTTTCAAATTCTTCATACATATTTATAAAATGTATTTTATTCTCTTCACAGACGAATTTTATAACTTCGTTATATTTTTTTATATCTTTATTGCTATACTCAATATTAGGATCCCATTTAGTAGGTATTGTTTTTGTCTCATCAATAAAAGCAGGTCCAACAAAAATTATTTTTGCAGAATATTTTTTAGCAATTATCAACAGTTGTTTGATGTTTATAGTAAAATCATTTATTGATGTATTGAAGCTATTTTTACTTTTAACAAATGCTGCGTCATTTTTTCCCATTGACAAAATAATTATTATTTCCTCCTTTTCTCCTGTTTCCTCTCTCTCCCATAATCGGTGCTTCACTTCATATTCAAACCTTTCAAGCAATTCGCAGGATGTATCCCCGGAAACTCCAACATTATAAACCATGTAATAATAATCAGAATTATTTAAACCTTCTTTCATATAAAAACTCTTCAACCTATCAGCCCAGCCTCCTTGCTCATCCCAATTGCCGAATACAATGCTGTCTCCAAAAATCAAAATTCTTGCCATGTTTAAATGTTATTACGTTAAAATGATTATTTAATTTCCACAAACCTCTTGTTACTCTCGTATGTTTTTCTATTTTTATCTTCCATTACGGCAAAAATCTTATATTTCCCTGAGATAAAATACTTTCTGTCTTCTTCCCATAAAAACTGGTATAGATTATCTTCTCCCGGGACCGGATAATCAGCCGAACCAATTTTGTGCTTTAGTCCCGGCTTTTTAATCAGATTCATATCAGCATCATATATGCTGTCTAGCTGATAGTAAAAATCAACCTTTTTTATATTTTCACCGGAAGTCGCGGCGTTTATAATAAACGGAAAGTCAGTATCCAATATTGGTTTTAGATACAAAGACGTATTGTCATTGCTTACGATCACCGAAATTTCCTTTTGAACTGAATTTTCCACCTGATCATAAACCCTGATTGTGACCGTATGCACGCCCTCTTTAGTTCCCGTAGGCAAGTTATAGGAAACTTCATAGGGGGAAGACTTGCCAACTCCGATTAAAACATCGCCAAAATAAAAATCAAGCTGTTTCAGTCCAAAAACAGTAAAAGCTTCCACTTTTATGGCTAACTTATTATTTTTTATTATCTGATTATTCTGAGGAGATGAAATTCTCAGAATTGGCATCTTGTCATCTTCTCGAACCGAGCAAACTTCCGTAGGAGGATTGACATTCACTTCTTCCGCATTCTCTCCGGCCCACGACAAGACTGACTCTTCCCAATTTAAAAAACTCGGATCTTCGCCTGGGTTTTCCGGATCTTCGCCTCGCGGATCATCTTTTTTGACATATTTCAATATATTATGGACTTCAATATATGTTTTCTCTTCTATCTGATTTTCCGGCGTGAGCTCTCCTGCTAGCTTGTCACCGCATGCTTTGTCAATTTTCACAATTACTTCATTTTTGTAATTGCCGTCTAAAACAGCTTTCTCGGTTTCAATTTTTTCGGGAGCGGAAAAATTTTCAACCGGATCAAGGGCCAAAACTCGAGACATAAAATCATTCCAAATGGGAGCGGCTACTGTTATTCCGCCTCCTTTTTTCATTTTCTCGCCTTTGTTATTCCCGGCCCAAACTCCCGCTGCCAAACTCGGAGTATATCCTATAGTCCATCCGTCTTTATAGTCACTTGTTGTTCCTGTCTTGGCTGTCACCGGTCTTTCGCCAAGATATAATTTGCTTTTTGATCCAAAGGTCGGAGTTCTGGCGGCATTATCGGCCAATATACTTGTTATATTTCTCGCAACTTCTATGTCAAGCACTTGTTTTTCCCGCCCTTCAAATTCTTTTAATATATCTCCTTTTGAATCCTCTATTTTTAAGATAGTGGCTTGGGGATTTCTTTTTCCGTCATTCGCAAAAACGGAATAGGCGGAAACCATGTCCAAAAGCTTGACCTCTCCGGTTCCAAGCACCAAAGAAAGCCCGTAATTTTCCGGATCATTAAGAGTTGTAATTCCAAGATTGTGAGCCATCTGAATGCTGTCTTCAATTCCAGCCAAATATAGTGTTTTTACCGCGGGGATATTAAGGGATCTCGCCAAAGATCCTCTCATTGTAACTGGTCCTGAAAATTGATAATTATAATTTTGAGGAATATAATTTTTCCCGCTTCCATCTTTTCCAAAATTTGTCTGGACATCAAAAAGAATAGTGTCTGGAGTATATCCCTTGTCAAAAGCAGCCGCGTAAACAAAAGGCTTAAAAGACGATCCTGGCTGGCGATATGGCGATATGGCAACATTTACGTTTCCATCTTCTTCTACGTTGAAATAGTCCTTGCTTCCAACCATTGATAGGATCTGGCCAGATCTTGGGTCAATGGCAACCAGGGCGGCATTACGCGCGTTGTGAATCTTGGAATTCTCTTCAGCTCCTTTTTTGACAGCATCTTCGGCAATAAGCTGCACATCGTAATTGAGAGTGGTCCAAACCTTTAGCCCTCCTTTTTCAATTTTTTCTTCTCCAAATTCATCAACAAGCTGCTGACGAACGAACATGACAAAATGAGGCGCTTTTATATCTTCTATAAAGGGTTTAATTTCTTTTAATATTTCAATTTCTTTGGCTTGCTCGGATTCTTCTTCGCTGATATATCCTTCGTTCTTCATTTGGTTGATTATGTTTTTATAGCGAAATTCCAACGCTTCCGGATGAGCGCCGTATGGCGAGTAATAGGTCGTGGCCTTTGGAAGACCGGCAAGCAAAGCTGCTTCTGAAATATTAAGATCTTTGGCTGATTTTTCAAAAAATGTCTGCGCCGCCGCTTCTATGCCATAAGCGTTTGACCCATAAGGAATTTGATTTAAATACATTTCCATAATTTCATCCTTGCTGAATTTTTGCTCTGTTTCAATCGCCAAAATTATTTCTTTTATTTTTCTCGTAAAAGTTCTCTCTGAAGTCAAAATTGAATTTTTTATCAATTGCTGAGTAATAGTTGATCCCCCCTGAAGCTTCTCTCCGCTTCTTATATCCTTATAGATTGCCCTTGCTATTCCCCGAAAGTCAACACCGTGATGCTTATAAAAATCCTGATCTTCGGTGGCAATCGTCGCGTTTATTAAATGCTCGGAAACTTGATCAAGTCCGATAATCGTCCTTCTTTCCTCGCCATGTATCTCATATAAAAGATGTTCCCCGGTGCGATCATAGATTTTTGTAGATTCCGCAACGCTGCGATCAACAATTTTGTCCGGATTAGGTATGTCTTTTGAGAAATATATAAAAACTCCGATCATTCCGGCCAATCCAACCGCGGACAGCAACATCGTCAGCTTGAAAGCCAGTCTGAATATTTTCTTTGCGCTTTTTTTTCTTTTTTTTATTCCTGTTTTTTTTGTTCTGGATAATTTAGCTAAAAAAGAACTTCTTGCGCTTTTTTTGATCAGTCTCTTTTTTCTTGTTATTTTCGGCAACTTAAAACCAAGCCCTCTTTTCTTGACGACCCTCTTTTTTCTAACATTTGAACTTGTTACTCTGTATTTTTTTCTAACGGGCATGGACTAGAATTTAGAATTTGGAATTAAGCATCCCGTTGGCTCCATTGTCCATTTATGGCCGTGGAGCCTGTTTGCAAACGGTCTGCATTTTAGGTTCCACAGCCTTTCAGGACTATGGAACCAATAAATTCCGTTTGATGCTTACAACTACTTGATACTAATACATTATAGCCATAATTTGAACATTTGAAAAGGACAAGCTAAACCATTTTTTTTCTTGTAAAAGCTGGGTAATTATGATAGATTGAAGTTATCAGAATCAATTTGAATTAAGGTAAAAAAACATTATGAAAAATCAAGAATTAAAAAATTACGCGTTTATTGACAGCCAAAATTTAAATCTATCAATCCAAAGACTGGGCTGGAAATTAGATTTTAAAAGATTTCGTGTTTATTTGAAAGATAAGTATCAAATTGAAAAAATATTTGTTTTTATTGGATATGTTTCAGGAAATGAATCGCTGTATACTTTTTTACAAAAAACTGGTTATGTGCTTGTTTTCAAGCCAACGCTTGAATATAAAAAGAATGGAAAATGTTATACCAAGGGAAATGTTGATGCTGAATTAGTATTGCATACAATGATTGAATTTAATAATTATAACAAAGCAATTATTGTTTCTGGCGATGGAGATTTTCATTGTCTGGTTGAATATTTGATAAGCAAAGATAAGTTAAGAAAAATACTCATTCCAAATCAAGCGCGATGTTCCGTATTGCTTAAAAGATTTCCTTCAGAATACTTAGGTTTTGTTTCTGATTTGCGTAAGAAATTAGAATATAAAAAAAGAACCCATTAAGGACAAAACCTTATAGGGCGCTTTTCGTCGTGATTCTATATAAATACTATCATATCTAAACAGAATGTCAAGACCGGATTTTCAATTTTAATCAACTTAAATCTTAGCCAAAAAAAATACCTGAATATGAAATAGGTATTCATTATTTCCTTTTCCCAGATCCATAACAAAGATTACATCTCACGGTTTCCTTGCTTGTGCCACCATTTTTCAATTTTTCGACTGCTGTCATCTCTCCAGTCCCGTGACATCTTGGACACTTGTCATTTTTTTCTGGTTTCTTTTTTTTCTTACCCTTCTTCTTTGTCATTAATTATGTCCTCCTTAATCACAATAAAAAAACCATAACAAATTTAACCAAACATGTCAACACTATGAGCAAAACTAACACAAATCCAAAACAAATAGACGAGATCTTAGATCGAGGCACGATCGTTGAAATTTTGCCGACCAAAAAAGAATTTCGAGAGAAATTATTAAGCGGTGAGAAACTCAAATTTTATATCGGTTTTGACGCCACTGCTCCGACTTTGCATTTGAGCCACGCGAAGAATTTTATGCTGATGGAAAAATTCCGAAAACTTGGACATGAAGTAATCGTCCTTTTCGGCGATTTCACGGCAAGGATCGGCGATCCAACGGGAGAAAATTCCGCGCGAAAACAACTCTCGCGTGAAGATGTCACGAGAAATGTAAAGAAATGGAAAAAATTAATTGAACCTCTGATGGATTTTGAAGATTCAAAAAATCCGCCAAAAATTATGTATAACAATGATTGGCTGGCAAAACTGACTCTGGAAGATGTGATCGGTTTAGCGGGTAATTTCACTGTTCAGCAAATGCTTGAACGGGATATGTTTCAAAAGAGAATAAAAGAAAATAAGCCAATTCATTTGCACGAGTTCTTATATCCCCTAATGCAAGGCTACGATTCAGTCGCTATGGATGTTGATGTGGAGATGTGCGGAACAGACCAAACTTTCAATGCTTTGACTGGCAGAACTTTGTTGAAAAAATTGAAAGGGAAAGAAAAATTTGTCGTGGCTGTGACTCTAATGGAAAACCCCAAAACCGGAGAATTGATGTCAAAAAGCAAAGGCACCGGCGTTTTTCTGAATACAACAGCCAATGATATGTTCGGTCAAATCATGGCGGAGCCCGATGAAATGATGGAAATTTTATTTGTAAACAATACCAATTTATCTCTTGAAGAGATCAAGAAATTAATAGGTTCTGATAATCCCCGCGACACCAAAGCAAAACTCGCGCGCGAAATTGTTGCAATCTATCACGGCAAAAAAGAAGCGGAAAATGCTGAAGAAGAATTCAACAAAATATTCAGAGACAAAAAAAAGCCGACTGACATTCCAGAAATGAAATTGGAAATTAGAAATTGGAAATTAGTGGATTTATTATATGAATTAAAAATAGTTTCCTCAAAAGGAGAAGCTCGCCGCCTTATCCAACAAGGCGGAGTGAAAATTGATGATACCGTTCAGAAAGATTTTGAGAAAGAAATTGAAGTTAAAAACGGAATGGTTGTGCAAGTTGGGAAGAGGAGGTTTGTGAAGATAAAAATAAATTGCTAAATAAACTTATTCTGAAAATCTTCGTTGGCTCCACTCTCCCGAGTGGAACCTCGTGTGAAAAACATAAATCATACCTATGCCAACACCCAGAATACATAAAGAAGATAAAAACAAGATCCATTTTTTAACTTTTACCACAATAGAATGGATTGATATTTTTACCAAGCCTGAATATTTTAATTTAATAATAAATACTTTCAAACATTGCCAGAAAAACCAAGGATTGCTTTTATATGGATTTGTAATTATGACTAATCATATTCATTGTTTGGTGTCAGCTAATAAAGAAAGTTGTTCTTTGGAAGATATAGTTGCGTCATTTAAAAAGTTTACCACTTCTCAAACAAAGAAGTTGTTAGAAAAAGATAATCGTAAATATATCCCAGCTTTAATAAAAAGCTCTTATTCTAAAAAGAAAAACACTTCTTTTCAAATCTGGCAAAGAGAAAATTATCCGGAAATGATACAATCAAAGAAATTCTTTTTACAAAAAATTAACTATATCCATAATAATCCAGTTGTAAAATGTTATGTTGCAAAACCAGAAGATTGGGTATATTCATCTGCGAAGAATTATTTATTGAATGATAATTCTTTGATTGATATTAATAGGATTGTTTTGTAGAGTTTCACAAAAG
>JAGLOZ010000049.1 GCA_023137595.1 Minisyncoccota bacterium
TCCAGTCAGGAGACTGGAGCCAACGCGATTAATATAATTTAAGCCCACACAATGAAAGCGCTAGGCATAGTCGGAAGTCCGAGAGTGAAAAATACATATAATATGACCAAAACCGTTCTTGAAAAAACGGGTTTTGATTATGAGATTATTTTATTGAAAGATAAAAATATAAAACCCTGCAATGACTGCAGAAATTGTCACACGACCTTTGAATGTAAAATTGAAGATGATATGCAAGAGATATGCAAAAAGCTAGAAGATGCAAATATGATTGTCCTTGCCAGTCCGACATATTTTCACAACGTTTCAGGATCAATGAAAAACTTCATGGACCGATGTTTGCCTTTTTACTTTTCAAAAAAATTGCAAGACAAAAAAGCCATCCTACTTACTTCTGGAGGTTTTAAAGATCTTCTTGAGTTTGATAAAAATGGAAAATGCCTCTGGCACGAACAAGAAAAAAAATGCGTAAAAAGATGCCTTGAGTCTATGAAATATTTTTGTGAATGCTTGGATATTAAAGTCATTGAAAACGTTTATGCGTTGCATGATGATTACAAAGAAACATGCTCGCTGGTTCCATAGTCCTGAAAGGCTGTGGAACCTAAGTGCAAGACCTTCGCAAACAGACTCCACAGCCCTAAAGGAACTATGGAGCCAGCAGAATATACACCACTCTATGATAATACATAGCGTTATAGTGTTATAAATAAAAACTAAATTTGCACAAATGAAAAAATTATTAAAGTGGGTGAAAAAAGAAAATGGACGACTGGAAAAAGATCATGGAAGATATCCAGACCAAGATAAACAAATCTTTGCCCGCACGATAAAGTTAGGGGAGGAATTCGGAGAACTTTGCCAGGAAGTTTTGTTTCATAGCTCTCGGCAAAGAAAAAGTAAAATGGATAAATTTAAAAAAGAGAACCTGCCAGATGAATTCGCCGATGTATTGATCACCACGCTTCTTCTCGCGCAAGAAATGAATATTGATATTGAAAAAGCGCTTGAGGACAAAATAAAGAAAATTGATGAGAGATATGAGAAATAAAGGTTACTTTAACGTCTTATAAACACATTTAGAATAACCTTTCCTAAAATCACAAAAGGCTCCACACATAGCATGGAGCCAACAGATAGATTCATATTTATGAAAAAATACCTAACATTAATAAATACCACTTGGCAAAGAGCTTTGACTTATCGCTTTACTGTTTTTGCGTATAGAATAGGAGAAATGCTGGAAATTATTGTGCTTATTTTTATGTGGTCGGCAATTTATAGCGATCAGCAGCTCATTAAAGGATATACTCTGCAGGAAATGATTACTTATATTTTAATCGGAAATCTTATAAACGTTGCTGTAAGAAACTGGCTGTCTGAATCGGTTTCCAGGGATATTAAAAACGGCACTTTATCTACATTCCTGACAAAACCGATAGAATATATCAATTATATGTTCTTTAGAGAAGTTGGAAGAATATCCGTAGCTTTTATTATGTCAATCATCTCTCAAATGATCATCATCTTGTTTTTTCTTGATAAAATAATTTTGCGTTTTGACTTTCTATGCTTGCTTTTAATAATGGCAATGATCATTCTTGCTTTTATTACCGAGTGGCTTATATCTTATCTCATAGGACTGATAGCCTTCTGGACTGATGAGGTGGATGGCATTCAGGCAACAGCTTCAAGACTTAGAAAATTTTTTGCCGGAGGATATTTTCCCCTTAGTCTTCTGCCAACTGTTTTTGTAAACATAAGTTTCGCACTGCCATTTGCCTATTCATTTTTTGTTCCAACTCAGCTCTATCTTGGAAAAATAGATTTAGCAACTGGCGTGAAAGGAATTGCTATACAAATAATTTGGATTTTTCTCTTGTTGCTCATCGTCAAAACAGTATGGAAAAAAGGATTGAAAAAATATGAAGGGGTCGGAATTTAAAATTAATTAAGGGCACGTAAATAAATAACATCCTCAAGTTCACTCGGATTGGCACCAGATTGGATTGAAAAAGATTGAAAGATATTGTTATATATTGAGAGTCATATCACGCCAAGATGGCGTGAAGATGAGATGAAATTGTGGAGGTTATTTATGGACAGATCCTAAGCTTTGCGCGTTAAATACGCTTGCCTTCTAAAAGAAATAAAATGCATGTAATTAAAGTAGAAAATCTAAGCAAAAGTTACGAATACTACAAAAAACAGTCCGGACTTAAAGCATCAATCAGGGCTTTGTTTCGGCGAAAAAAAATGTATGCCAAAGCTATTGAGAAAATATGCTTTAATATTGACGAGGGCGAACTGGTTGGATTTTTGGGGCCAAACGGCGCCGGAAAAACTACTACCCTAAAAATCCTTTCCGGCATTCTGCATCCAACTAATGGAAAAGCCGAAGTTTTGGGCTATAAGCCATGGGAACGGCAGAAAGAGTATCAAAAGCAATTTGCTTTAGTTATGGGACAAAAGAACCAATTATGGCCCGATCTTCCAGCTATGGACAGTTTCGTTTTAAACAAAGAAATTTATGGATTATCCGATAAAGAGTTCAAAAAAAATCTAGATGAACTAGCTAATGTTCTGAATATAAAAGATATCTTAAACACACAAGTAAGAAAATTATCTTTGGGACAAAAAATGAAATGCGAGTTGGCTGTCGCGCTGCTTCATAAGCCAAAAGTACTATTTTTAGATGAACCGACGATTGGTCTTGATGTTGTAGCTCAAAAAAATATACGGGATTTTATAAAAGAATATAACAGAGAAAGAAAAACTACTGTTGTGCTAACTTCTCATTATATGGAAGATATCAGCCAGCTATGCAAACGCATAATAATTGTCAACTTAGGCAAAATTTTATACGATGGACAGCTTGATGGCTTGATAAAAAAATATGCTCCATACAAGCTGTTAAATATTACTTTTAATAATAGCGGAGTTAAGCGATATGAAATTGAAAAATATGGATTGATACATAAGTTTAATCAATTTAATGTTACTTTCAAAATAGATCGCGCGAAAATCAAAGAAACGGCCATTGCCGTTCTATCCTCCGACTTACCGGTTGATGATATTCTTATTGATGAAGCTGATATTGATGATGTTATAAGAAAAATATTCAGTAGCAACAAGATTGACTGAATTAGTTAAGTTTAAAAAGATGTTCAAACATTTAAAATAACCATAATAAAAAATATAGACACTTTCCCACGGCCGTGGGAAAGTGTCTATATTTTTTATTTCTTGTTTTTTTATATTAGATGCTGGAGTTTTATCTATAAGAAGATTAAGAATGTGTTGAATATCTAATTTATTCTTTTGCTTATCAGTGAATAAAAAATTCTGAAATGACAGAAACTGCTTTTTCAAAAGTTCCTATATTGATTTTTTATATCTATCTCTCATTTGTCATATAAAAAAAAGCCAGAGAAATATTTCTCTGACACGCCAATATGACGGTTTTATTATTCGAAAAGAGTTTGAATTTTTACTTGAGCCTTTTCTAATTTAAAAAGGGCCTCTACCTTCTTTTCTAACAGCTCATCTTCCATATCTCTTATCTTTCCTTTTAACTCAAGCAGCCCATTTTCATAGAAAGGTAATGCACTACCTGCCACCTTTATTTTTCCAAGTTCTTCCAAAAGATCTTGAAACTTCTCTTCTGTCATCCCAAATTCTTCAGGCAACAGATCCTCCATCGTTATTCCCCAGAGAATTCGCTCAGCATCCTCAAAAGTAATATCTTCAAGAAGTTTTTTCTTCAGCTTTTCAGCTTCTTCTTTTCTGCCTTGAAAATTATTTCTCTTCATTGTCTTTCCTCCTTCTTATTAAACTGTTCAAAGTTCAAACGTTCCACTTCTCCTTGAACTTCAATTTCAATTGCCGCTTCTTCTAGGTTAAATATTAACTTTAACCCAGTTCCATTTGGAACTTCCATAACAGAAATTCCAAAGAGACTTGCGATAATCTTAACCTCTTCTTCGTGTATTAAACACACGATAGTTTCAAAAAGATCTACTCTCTGTGAAAAATCTTGAAAGTACAGAATCAGGTTTTTCATCCTTTTTTCAAAATCTGCTGCACTTTCAACATTCTGAAAATTTGCAGATTCTCTAATCCAGAATTCCATCCAAGTCAGATTTTTGTTCCTTTCTGCTTGTTTCCCATATTCCTCTAATAATGCTCCCGTTAAAGTCGCATCTATCATAAGCTTCTGAGCTTCTACTAATTCTGAACTGTATGAAGAAATAGAAACTCCACATTCCTCCAAAACCCTTCTTAGAATATCCAGAGATTCCTCTGTTCTCCTTCTCGGGCTTGATGCCAAAATTACTGACTTTGGCATATCACCAAATTCTTTGACGAGCTTGCGGGAAGCAAGTTCTATCTGAAGCATACCCTCTTTCGTAAGTTCACCTTCAAATTGAATTGGCTCCTGTGGATCCAACGGTCTGGGTCCGTCAGCTTCATAACTAGGAGCACCATGTCGCATAAGATAAATTACAACTTTACGACTTTCCTTCCGTTCTTCTGGCGCTGCTGGTACACTATTTAACATCTTTTTATCACTTCTCCTTTGTTTCCTGCCAAAGTTCTTAATTGGAATTTATTATTCCTCTTTGAAACAGGTAATTTGAATATTAATTTATTTTATACTTAATTGCTAAAATAATTCTACTTTTCTAAAATTGGAGTTCACTCTTTAGAGTGTATAAACTATTAATTTAAATAAAACAAATTTATTACAGATTAAAATCTGAACTCCATATTTTTAAATAGCTTTTTCGTTTCTAAAAATGGAATTATTTTAGCAAGTTAGTATAATATTCAAACTACCTGTTTCAAGGATCTTTTGTTGTTAATGTACAATCTGTATTTGTCATTCTGAATTTATTTCAGAATCTTTGTTAATTTAGGTTTTAACTATATTATTTAACACTATATTTTCTTTTTCAGCGTAGTTACAATTATCTTTCTGTTCATACCCCTCTTAGTCGGAAATGTCCATCGGCTATTATATTTTTAATTTAAATTAAAGTTTTGTGATCTATGGATTTGATTAGATATAATATCCAGAAGATTCTGAAACAAGTTCAGAATGACAAGTTTTTGTCAGTGAATAAACATCTATAATTCTGAAAAAACTAATTTAACGCAATAAAAAAGCCTTTCTTATAAACAAAAAGCTCTTATCGCTAAGAAGCTAATTAAGAAAGGTTTTTAAATTTTTATACAATAAAATTAACCTGCCTAGCCTCTTAGTGACAAGAGGCTGTAACGGTCCAACTGGATCTGTGTTGTGAATTTTTTGATATATGTCATAATTTTTTATTACTTTACATTTGAGCTTATCATATAAATCGTAATTTGTCAATGGCTAGAACATGGCTAGAACAAATACTAAAATTAATGTAATAAAAAATGCGGTTTTTGTCATTTTAGATCTTAAATAAAAAATATTTTCCAGAGCTCATGTTTCAACCTGTAGATTTCTTAACTCTGAGAAGTAAACTCCAGAACCGATATTGTATTTTAAAACTTAATTCCATCGACCTATTAAAGCTTTCAATATTTGATTTAAACTAGTTGCCGTCTTTATTGCGAACAGAAACAATTTTATCAAGTAGCTTTTGGATAACTTAAGAATTTCAATTTTAATATTAAGGAACCTCTGAAAAACGCAGTTTTTGTCATTCCCTTACTGAAATAAACTTGTCCTGAGCTTTTGTCGAATGGATTCAGCATAAATTCCGAAGGGAATCCAGGATTTAAGGCAAATGATAAATTATAAAAGAGAAATTTATTAGTTTTTCAGAGCTTCCTTTACTGTGTTTTAAT
>JAGLOZ010000005.1 GCA_023137595.1 Minisyncoccota bacterium
TGAGTCAGATTATTATTTTACTTATTGTGTAAAATTTTTATAAAAATATGAACCAATTTTTAAAAATAACAAAAATTTTGATTTTATTATTTATAGTTTTTACATTATTTTTAAACTTAATAAGCTTATCTTTTGTAAAAAATTATGAAAATACATATGCTGAATATAACAGAACTCTTATCGGCGATGCTGGCAATGATACATCAAATCTGAAGGAAGCTTGTCTAAATCTTAATCAACCGATTGAAGAATATCTGTTTTACAAAAAGATTACTGCTTGGTCTTTTATGGCTATAATAATATCATTTCTAGCTATTTTCATAGAATTTGCGTTGATAAGATTAAAAATTATTCTATTTTCTTCTAAAGATTGGAAATGTTTAAGAATCCTTACTTTCGCCGTGTTTTTATCTGTTTTTATTTTTGTTTATACTTTTTGGATTATGGCAGATGATTCTTATCTTGCTATATGCATGGGTGTATAGATTTAAAAATCAAATTTTTGAGTACTGATTTATTTTATCATCTTTTTTTATTATTTCAATAAAACTTTCACCCTTTCCGACTTTCCCTCAATCCTCTCCCAATTCTCCAAAATCACCACCCAAACCGCCGGGAAATTGTTCGGGAACTATACATCGTCGCCCCGACACGCAATAGCCTTTTTAAAAGAGGTTATTTTTTATCTAGATTTAAAACCTTTGAACTCAGCCGTATATTTATGTAATTACGATAAAGC
The DNA here is from genome assembly GCA_023137595.1 of Minisyncoccota bacterium. Lineage (GTDB taxonomy): Bacteria > Patescibacteriota > Minisyncoccia > JAHIHE01 > JAGLIN01 > JAGLOZ01. The sequence goes on from JAGLOZ010000005.1 coordinate 740, forward strand.
CCGACTTCAGGCATCTGAAGCCGAGCTTCTTGTTTACGCAAAGTTTTTTTATTTGTGCTTTTTAGCATAGAGTAATATAATATAGATAGGTTAAAAATAATTCATACAAAAATGCAAAACATTTTTCTGTTTGTCAGTAGCGCGTTTCTTTTTACTTTTATTTTTGGAAGATTTTTGGAAAAGATAAGAGTGCCGTGGATCTTTGCGTCTCTTGTCTTTGGATTTATACTTGCGATTTACAATCCATTTAGTTCTATCACAGATTCACAGGCATTTATTTTTATGGCTGAGCTTGGAATGTATTTTTTGCTTTTTATAGTTGGTTTTGAAATAAACTTGCAAGAATTGAAAGAAAAGCGAAGATTTATTTTGAGATCAACATTTTCAATTATCTTTTTTGAAGCGTTTTTCGGCAGTTTGCTGATTCACTTCATCTTTCATTACAGTTGGCTTATCTCATTTCTAGTTTCATTGTCTTTTGCTTCTATCGGTGAGATCATATTGATCCCTCTTTTAGATGAGTTCAAAATCCTTAAAACAAAACTAGGAAGGGCGATCGTTGACATCGGAGTTACAGGCAATATTATTGAAATATTTATTCTTGTCGTCGTCTCTATTCTAATAGCTTCTCACGATCCAGGCAGGATTTATATAACTCTGTCATCTTTAGCGGTTTTATTCTTACTTACAATAGGATTCGTTCATTTTAAGCAAGAAGGAGAACAATTTCGTTTTATGAATGTTGATACGATGTTCATCTTTTCGGTCTTTATTCTTTTTCTGTTCCTTGGTATCGGAACATACGCTAACGCCGCTCCGCTTGCCGCGCTTCTTGCCGGGATTTCTTTGAAAACTTTTATGCATCAGAAAAGATTGGATTTGGTTGAAAAAGAAGTAAAAGCAATTTCTTATGGATTTTTTGCGCCACTTTTCTTTTTGTGGGTGGGTGCTTCGGTTAGCGTTGACGCTTTAATAGCGTATCCGCTTGTCATATTATTGATTGTCGTAGTCACAAAGAGCGTAAAAATTATCGTGAGTTATTTTATTGGTAAAAAAGAATTAGGCAAAAAGGAGTCGATTCTCTTGGGAATTGGTCTTTCGGTAAAATTTAGTACTAGCATTATTATTACAAATATTTTATTTCAAGAAGGCCTTATCAGTGTTGAATTATATTCGGTTATAATTTCTTCAAGCATAATTTTTAATTTTGTTGTGCCATTCTTATTCTCTAGTTTGCTTGTGAAATGGAAGATCGCAAAAAATGTAGGTATTTATAAAATGTTTAAGTTAAAAATATGAGTGTTAAAACGGCGGAATTTATAAAGGGTGTTGTTGGTGACGACAGAATTTTAGAAGAGAGTAAATTGCAAGTCGCGTTTATTGGCAGGTCTAATGTCGGTAAATCCAGCGTTATAAATTCCTTGACGGGCAGAAAAAATTTAGTTAAATCCAGTTCAACACCGGGAAAAACAAGAGAGATAAACTTTTTTCTTATTAACGAAAAAATATATTTTGTTGATTTGCCCGGATATGGTTTTGCAAAAGCTTCATTTCTGCAAAGAGAAAAAATAAGACAGTTGATCTTGTGGTATCTAACTTCTGTTGAAATTAAAAATAGAAAGCTTGTTCTGATTATTGACGCGAAGGTGGGGCCGACAAAACTTGATTTAGAAATGATTGATATTCTAAATGAATATAATCATGAATTTATAATTGTTGCCAATAAGGCGGATAAATTAAAAAGAAGCGAGAGGAATAAAAAATTAAAAGAAATTTCAGAAAAGGCTGGCAATGAGGAAACTATTTTCTATTCAGCAAAAAGCGGAGAAGGAAAGGGCGAGCTTTCTAATGAATTATTTGGGAATTGATTTTATAAAAATCTTATTAATATTATTTAACAAATTAAAACAAAACTATGGAAATGACATCAAAAAACAAAATAATCGGCTGCTTGTTGTTAGCTGTCGGGCTCGTTATAATATTCTGGAGCATATATGCTTCATATAATATTTTTACGGCAAAAAAAGAAGCGCCAAAAGTTTTTTCTTATAGCGATGAAGGAGTTGTTAGTCTTGACAATAAGGACAAAAATGTTGAGGATATCGGGGAAATAGATATTGATAAATCAAAATTAGCTGATCCGAATTATCTTAAAAATTTAGAAGCAGAGCAAAAAGCTCAAGTTGAAAGCGCGATTCAAGATCAAATAAGCGGCCAGCTAAAGGAAATGATCCCAGAAGAATTTATTTCAAAGCTTCTAAATCTTTCCAGTTGGTCTATTTTTGCTTTTATTTTGATTTTTGCCGGAAGCAGGATCTCGGGATTGGGAATCAAGCTGATGAAGGATTAAGGCTTTGTAAATAAATTAAGATTAATTTTAACTTAAATATATGAGCACTAAAAAACATTTTACGACTGATGAGGCGGAAAGAATAGGGAATAGTCTTGGAATTGATTGGAGCAAGTTTGACGTAGGGCAATTTAGAATGGGAATGGACGTAGAGTTGGAGCACGGTCTTGTTGTTGTTAACACGAACGTTACTGATGACGACCCGATTATAACTGGAAAAATTGCGCTGGCGCATCTTAATGAATTTTCGGATTACTATACAAGACTTGAAAAAATGGAGGAGGAAGCGGAAAAATTTTGGGAAGGAAAGTAGAAACTGGTTTAATAAAAAACAAGCAATTTAGTTGCTTGTTTTTTAAAATAAACAATAGATTCGCTGCGTAATTAGTTTCGTGACGAAATTTTCAGATTTTGAGGCAAATTTTCAAACAATTTTTGAGGTTTAGTCCAAGCTAAGCTGAAAAAAATTTTGTAAAATTTGACCAAAATATGGAAATTGCAGTAGGAATTAATTACGCAGTGAGCCTAATGACAAAATAAGCTCACGCCTTGCTTTTTGCAGCAGTTTTAATGCATTTCGTGCAAATTTTTACTTTCTCTCCGTCAATATTCTTGCTTTGTATATTTATAAATTGTTTTCTTTTAGTGGCAACATTTGAATGGCTGCGAGACTGACTTGCTCTTGTTCCTCTGCCGCATATTTGACATGTTCTGCTCATAAATGTAGAATTAGATTATTATTTAACGATAATTACATCTTAAACTAATTTATTAAATTTGGCAAGTATGATAGAGATTCTTCAAGTATTTTCAATCGCGGTTTTAATACTTTCAATAGTTGTTCATGAATTTTCTCATGGATGGATGGCGAATAATCTAGGTGATCCGACAGCGAAACATATGGGAAGATTAACATTAAATCCTATTCCCCATATTGATCTAATGGGTTCTATTATAGTTCCAATTCTTTTGCTTATAAGCAATACTGGTTTTATAATCGGTTGGGCAAAACCGGTCCCGTATAATCCATATAATCTTAGAGATCAAAAAAGAGGAGAAATGCTGGTAGCGCTAGCCGGTCCTGCTTCAAATTTGCTTTTGGCATTGATTTTTGGAATTATGATCAGGGTTTTATTAATTCAAGGGACTGCTATAAGTTCCAGCATCATAATATTTTTTGGCATAATAGTATTCTATAATATTCTTTTAGCTGTTTTTAATCTTGTTCCAATTCCTCCTCTGGATGGTTCTAAGATACTTTTTCATTTTTTGCCGTATTCTATGCATGGAGTCAGAGAAACAATGGAAAGAAATAGCATGTTGTTTCTATTATTATTTATATTTTTTGGTTTTAGATTGATAATACCAGTTATGCTTTATTTATTTGTTTTAGTCACAGGAAGCGTTGAATTGCTTGTGGTTATGTTCGGATAAGAGCTTGGTGTTTGTTCAGTTCTTGATTCCGCTCTGAATTTCGTGATACTGTTTGTGGCTGCCAAACTATCAGGATCGTTCGGGATAGTTTGTTTTCATTAATACTATTTTGAAATTTAGAGCGGGGTTGACACATTATCAAACCTCTGTTAATCTTAATTTATAAGATATAACTAAAAAATCAAGTAAGAATTACGCAAATTTTTTCTTTTGTGTTATTTTTAACTGTTTTTAATAATAAATTTATTTAAATTATAAATGCCAACTATACAACAACTAATCAGAAAATCAAGAAAGAAATTTGCGAAGAAGTCAAAGACTCCTGCGCTTGCTCGTAATTTCAATTTTTTAAAGAATAAGCCATCAATAGCAAAGAGAGGGAATCCTTTCAAGCGAGGGGTTTGTGTTAAGGTTGGAACTGTAACTCCAAGAAAGCCGAATTCAGCGCTTCGGAAAATTGCCAGAGTGAAGTTGACAAATGGTTCTGAAGTTACAGCGTACATTCCGGGTATCGGACATAACTTGCAGGAACATTCAGTAGTGATGATCAGAGGAGGAAGAGTAAAAGATCTTCCAGGCGTACGATATCACATTGTTCGTGGAGTTTTGGACGCTGGCGGAGTAGAAGGAAGAAAACAAGAAAGAAGCAAATATGGAACAAAGAAACCGAAGTAGAGTTTGGAACATTGAATCATGAATTTTGAATTAATAAATACTAAAATTTTTACAAAACTATGGGAAGAAGAAAAAAGACAATTGACAGGGGGATAAAGCCTGATTATAAATATAATAACGCGTTGCTTGCTAGATTTATAAATTATATAATGAAAGACGGCAAGAGAACCGTTGCTGTTAAGGTCGTTTATAACGCTCTTGAAATTGTTAAAGAAAAGACAGGGAAAGATCCCATTGAAGCCTTTGAAGAAGCTTTTAATAAAGTCGCTCCGATTTTGGAAGTTAAGTCAAAAAGAATTGGAGGAGCTACTTATCAGGTTCCGATTGAAGTTCGCGGTGACAGGAGAATGCAACTTGCATTTAGATGGTTGATCGGCGCTGCCAAAGAAAAAAAAGGGAAACCAATGTCAAATCGTCTTGCTGATGAAATTGTTGATATAATAAACGGAACTGGATCTTCAATGAAGAAAAGAGAAGATGTCCAGAAAATGGCCGAAGCAAACCGAGCATTCGCGCATTTCGCGAGATAGATTAAAAGATTATAAAATTTTACATTTTTTAGATCACAAATAAAAAACAGTGTGGTGATATGCATTACCACGCTGTTTTTAATTTGTTACTCATTATTTTGATTGACTCTATTATTATAAACTGTTAGAAATTTTCTAACACAGCACACAGAAATAACCTTGATTTTTTAGAAGGGGAGTGTTAGAGTGGGGTTATGTTTGTGTAATTTCTTAGATCAAATTTATGTTTTTTGGAAGATTAAATTTTTGTTTAGTAGCTTCTTTTGCTTTAGCTTTGGGAATTCTTACTGATTATTTGTTTTATCAGAAATCAATCGGTGTCTCTTTTTTTGTTTTTAATTCAGCTATAATTGTCTTTATTTTAATTTTGGCGGGAAAGTTTGGAAAAAAAATAAGTAAAGCTCAATATTTTATTCTAGTTTTAATTGCTCTATTTTCTATTTTTCTGTTCTTGAGATCAGGTTCATTCTTATCGTTCTTTAATTTTTATGGCAGTATATATCTGCTGTTTTTGTTTCTTGCTTTATTTCTAAACAGAAACATTTTAAATTTTAGTTTTTCCAAATATATTATTCTGCCGCTTTCTTTTTTCGTTAAATCTTTTCGCGAGGCGAAACTGTTTATTGAAAAATGCAAGTCAACGATTCCAGAAAACAATAGAATTGGTTCAAAAGAATTTCGCAGCGTAGTCAAGGGAGTAATTATCGCGATTCCATTTTTGATTATTTTCTCCTTGCTTTTGTCTTCTGCGGATCAAGTATTTCAATCATATCTTAATAAATTCATTAGGATTGATCTTGATCTTGAAATAGTTTTAAGAATATTGAAAGTTTCAATAGTTTCTTATTTATTTTTCGGAATCTTTTATAAAATGACAAAAAGTTCAGATCGGAGTTCTGAATCAACATTAGGTTCAGGTCAGAGTCTTGAGTCAACATCAGAGAAGCCTGAATCAGTATCAGAAGATAGATCTTCTAGTTTTATTGAATCAGCAACTGTTCTAGTTTTGGTTGAGGCGCTATTTTTGCTTTTTATCGCTATTCAGTTCTTCTATCTTTTTGGTGGCAAGGATTATGTTTGGGGAATTAATGAATATATTACTTATTCTGAATATGCAAAAAAAGGATTCTATGAGTTGATCTGTGTTTCTATTATTTCCTTTATTTTGATTTACGCGATAGATGTCTTTGGAAAAAGAAAAACTCTCAAGGAGAAAAAAATATTTAAAATTTTGGGTGTTATTCTTATTTTGGAAATATCTGTTATAATATATTCAGCTTGGACGCGGATGGCTTGCTATGCTGATGGCTATGGCTTGACCTTCTCCAGATTTTTAGTTTTTGTGTTTTTGTTTTGGATATTTTTTGTGTTCTTGATCTTTCTTTATAAAATGCTTTTGGAGAGAAGAAAGGAATTTTTCTTTCTAGCGATATTTTGTCTGTCAGTTATATTTTGGACAGGAATAAACGCTCTGAATCCTGATGCCTTAATTGCTCGAAAAAATATAGAGAGACTGGCTCAAGGGAAAAACATAGATTCGTTCTATCTATCTCGTTTATCCGTTGACGCTATTCCGGAAATAGCTAAAATTTATCAGATGGATGTAGATGAGGAAATAAAAATGGAAGTGGCGAGGGATTTGTATTATCGCTGTGATTTTCTTTTCGGAAAACCATTCTTAAAATTGCATTACACGGATTACGAACCAATTTCTTTTAAGAACAAGTTAAAAGACGTTGAAGAAAAACAGAACGAAAATTGGCAGTCGTTTAATATTTCAGAAAAAAGAGCGCTGTCGGCTTTGAAAGAAAACTATCAAGAAATTGTGAAATATCAAAGCAAATATTTTAAAAAGCAGGCAGAAGAGTGCTGGGAAAGATTAAAAGATTGTGATAGCAAATGGGGATGCAGTGATGAAATGTGCAAGATATATGAGAAAGAAGCGAAACTAGGAGAGTAAATTATTCCTTGTCAAAATTATAGCGATTTCAAATGTCATTGCGAGGAATGGAGTGGAGCGATAGCGAAACGGAATGATACCGTATCAAGTACGGCACAAGCTCCACAATCCCGTAATTAAACTTTTTTTGCGTAGTTACGGGATTGTTTCGGTCGTTATCACTCCCTCGCAACGACATTTCGTAATTAAAAATAAGTTAGTTATCATAATTCATTAAAACCAAAAACAATGATCAATAAAAAATTTATCAAGAAATTGAAAAAAGAATATGACAAAAGAGAAAGTGAGAGGTCGCAGATCATTAATTCGTCTAATGTTATATTGCATAATTCTAAAAGAATAATTTTTTCTTTGCATAGAGGGAATATTCAGGAAGCTAAAAATAAGCTTACTGAAACGGAAAAAATTTTTAAAAAGCTGGAAAAGAAATTTGGACACAAGCGAATTGCAGAAGAAGGGTCATATCGGGCGGGAGCGGAAGAATATGTGGAAGCGAAAATGTTTTATCTGGTTTTAACAGGCAAAAAAATAGATAAAATTAAGGAAGTTGATTTAGGCTTCAACTCCTATCTGGGCGGTCTTTGCGACTTGACTGGCGAGTTGGTTAGAAAAGCGGTCAATGAAGCGGCAAGCGGAAATTTAGGTGAAGTAGAAAAAATAAAAGAGACTATCAATGAAATTATGTCTGAATTGACAGAATTTGATATGGTTGGTTATTTGCGAACCAAATATGACCAAGCAAAACATAATCTAAGGAAGATAGAGCAAATTGATTATGAGATAAAAATAAGGGATTAAACAATGTGTCAGTTTCAGCGTTGGTTCCATTCGGGAGACTGGAGCCTTTTGTTTATTTGCATCTAACTTGATGCATAGATTTCAATATTTGTATCTTGTAGAGACGAGGCACTGCCTCGTTCCTACTTATCCGCGATAGTGTCTGTGTTTGTAGAACCTAATTTTTCGTTGATCTCAATATTTTAACTTATAGTGTATTTTGCAACGGCCGTTGCAAAATACACTACTTTTTTATTGAGGAATTTTAAGAGTAAATTTTATTATAACTTTGTACAGTTTGACACAGGTAAGCTGAAATGAGCTTTTTAAAATTTGGTTTTTTTGTTATACTAAAATTAATCAATAACAGTCGTTGATATGCCGTGTAATAAGAAATTTCGGATAATAAACGAGAAAGATGGAACGTTTTATTCTCTAAAGTTCTTTGAATCTAATAAGCTTCCTCGAAAAAATATGACTTCTGCTTCGGCTGTGATTTTTCATAAAAATAAAATTCTTGCTGATTATATAAACAATAAAAAAGAAAAACTTGGGATATTCCGGGCGGACATATAGAGGACAATGAGAGTCCGAAGGCAGTGCCGAAGAGAGAAGTTTGCGAAGAAGCAAGTAATAAGAACCCGTCCCAAAATAACCTCCTCAATTTCATCTCATTTTCACGTCATCTTGGTTCGAAAAAACTTTCAATATATATCTAATATCTTTCAATTTATTTCAAACTAATCTAGCGCAAATATTGCGAACCTGAGGACGTTATTTTGTGACAGGTTCTTAAGCATTAAGAATTTTAAGCTACTGGGCTATTTTGAAAGCGATGCATGTAAGGAGAAAAGTTATCTCGCAATGTTAACAGCCGATATTAAAAGATTATATTCTTTCATCCTACTCGCTAATGTCAATCCGAACACCTGAATTTTATGGATAATATTCACTATATAACTAAATATAACTATTAGGAAATTGAATAAGTATGTTATCTCCTTTATTTATAAGGTTTAAATGTATTTTATCTATTTCTTTTAAGACAGAAATAGTTAATTTGACCTTATAGAATAGTGTAAAATAAATCTATAAGTGTTCGGATTCAAAGTAGAATCTAGACAAGAGTAGCATGAATCAACGGATAGAGAATTTTTTTCAACAGCGGAGTTTATTGGGAAATATAATGGCAGCAATAGATAGTTGACGAAATTTTTAATTAAAGCCACGAAGAGCGGAACTATAAATTGAATTGTATTTCTGTCTTTGTTTGTGTTATAATAAAATTAATAAGCAAATTGTTTTTAAAACAAAAATATTATGAGGAGGAAAAATAAAGATAACTGTGAAGTATTTTGTCAAGATAGTGAAAACTGTTTCTTATTTCTACATGAAGTATCCCATTCTTGGGATTTTTTGATGATAAAATAAAAATAATAAAAACGAAACAAATTTTAAAATGGTAAAAGTGAAAAGTAATAAAGCATGAGCAGATTTTATAAAACAATTATTATCGGAGCTGGACCAGCCGGACTAATAGCCGGTAAGCATTTATGCGATGCTTTGATTTTGGATGAGAAAAAAGAAATAGGTAGACCTGTTCAATGTGGAGAAGGGATTAGTAAAAACGCATTAGCAATGCAGGGGATTAAACCAAATGATGATTGGATATGTTGCAAAGTTCATAAAGTTGAAAGAATAATGCCTAACGGAAAGACAGTTGGTAGATTCCATAAAGATTCTATAGGATATGTTATTGATAGAGAAAAATTTGAAAAATGTTTAACGCGAGACATTAAAGCGGAGATTAGATTAAATGTGAAAGTAATGAGCTTAAGGACTAGAGGCGATTTATGGGAAGTAACCACAGAAAGTGGAGAAAAATTTAAAGCTAAATGTATTATTGGTGCGGATGGGTCGTCATCAATTGTCAGAAGAAAAATTTTTCCAGAAAATCAAAACAAAACAGAATTTATTCCAGCTATTGAGTATTTGATAGAAACCAAGAAAGAGCTGGATGTTAACACACTAAAAATTTATCTCAATAACGAAAAGTACAATCATGGTTATGCTTGGATTTTTCCAAAATCAAAAAACATTGCTAATATTGGAGCTTGTGGTCAGGGAAATTTTTCTAAAGAATTTAAAAGATTTTTAGAAGAAGTTGTCAAAAAGAATTATGGCGATTACAATATTTTGGAGAACAGAAGCGGGAATATTCCAGTTGCTAATATCTCTCAATGCAAAGTTTACAGAAGTAAAGTGTTTCTCATTGGAGACGCAGCTGGATTAGCTGATCCAATTTTTAAAGGTGGAATTAGTCAAGCAATGATGTCTGGTAAGATAGCAGCAGAATGTATTTTAGAAAACAGCTATGATTTTTACGAAGCGAAGATCAAGGCAATGCCTTTTGCCAATGTGAAGTTGATTAAAGCAAGAGATATTTTATATGGCTTGGATAATGATATCATAAATGAATTTGGGAAAATTTTTAAGGAAAATAGTTCTTTTTTGAAAAAAATATTTATAATTGCAGCCAAACCTAATTTAAGAAAAAACTTTTTTAAGATATTTAGATTTTTTTTGGTCTGGAAAAAAGAACATAATTATTTGTGGTAAGGATTAACAATAAAGATGACGCATTAATGTGTTACTTTTTAAGGTGAATATAAATAATTTTTAAATTAACAGAATGAATGTTGAACGGATATTAAACTTTGTCTGGAATGAATTTATCTTTGGCGGGCATCTGCTTTCATTAGGTGCGGTTAGTATAGTTTTTACTTCTGCTATATTATTAGATATTAGCGTTACTATAGATTTTTTATTAATAATTTATTTAATAGCATATACGATCTATTTGTACAACAGATTTAAAGAATATAAAAAAGATTTTCTAACAAATTATGACAGAACGCAACATATAGCAAAATATATTAAATATACCCCAGTTATTATTTTTTGTTGTATGTTAATTGTTATTTGTATGCTTTTGTATTTTGGAAATCAAATAAGCTTAATCTTTGGTTTATTGCTACTTATATTTGGATTGTTGTATAGTGTATATTTTAAAGAAATGACTGGTAGGATTATTGGCTTTAAAAATTTTTATGTTGCTTTAATGTGGTCGTCGTTGGTGATATTTTTAGCTTTTTATTACTCTTTTCCACTGAACTTGCCTTTGGTTTTTGTCGGGACATTTATTTTTTTACGATTTATTATACACGAATGTTTTTTTGATACCAAGGATGTAATAAGTGACAAAAAAGAGAATCTATTAACTGTAGTTATTGTTTTTGGTAAAGAAAAATTGTTAAACACTTTAAATTTCATTAATATTGTGATAATTGTGCTTTTAGTTTTTGGTGTTTATCTGTGTTTTATTCCTGTTTATTCGTTGGCTCTTCTCCTTACAATACCATACTCAATTTATTATTTAGAAAAAATCAAAGATAAGAAAACTAATAAAAATTTCTTGTATAGCGTTGTAGCTAATAGCGAATTTATTTTATGGTCATTTTTCGTTTTATTGGGTAAAGTTTTATTATGATAGAATTTTCTCAAGTTGACTCAATTTTTATTTTTTTAATTAATCTTGCCGGTTTATGGCTAGCTTTTTGGGTCTATTTTGCCAATCCTAAGAACAAAACTAACCAATTATTTATCTTGTTTATAATCTTTGCTCTTTTAAATATTGATTTTGGGCATTTTTCTAATAATGATTCTTTATTTCAATATGCTTTAATTTTGAAAAGATTAAGATTTGGTGCTGTGGCATTATTTTTTATTGTGGGATATTTTTTATTTATAAATTTTCCTCAGAAAAGTAAAAAAAAATATGGATTTAATATAATACATACATTGATTTGGTCATTTCTATTTTTTATTTCCATTCTTACGCCTCTAATGATAAAAGATATTAGAGTGGAGGAGTGGGGATGTGATGTTACTTTTGGTGGCGTAATGATAGTTTATTATTTAGCAACAACATTCTCGGTATTTTTATTTCTTTATATACTTTTTAAAAAGTATATAATATCATCAAAAACAGACAAGTTGAAAATTCAATATTTTTTAACTGGAATCATCCTTTATGCATTTTTTAATTTAATTTTTAATATCATTTTTCCTGTTCTTAGTGGAACTATGAAGTATTATCAATTTGGTGATTATTCTGTTATTTTTCTTCTCGGTTTTACTGCCTATGCCATTGTTAAACATGAATTAATGGGTATAAAGACTCTCTTTACCCAAATTTTAATAGTTATAATCTCAATAATTCTTTTAATAGATATATTTCTTTTATCGGATGATCTTGTAATGCAATTAGCGAAAGTCGGAATTTTGATAACTTTTTTATATTTTAGCAGTGAACTTGTTAAAAGTGTCGGAAAGGAAAAAAAAGCGCGAAGAAAATTGGAAAATAGTTATAAAAAAATAGATCAAAATATTAAAGATCTTGAAGATATGAACGTGAAACTTAAAGAGAGAAACGAAGATCTCGGAGTTCTATTAAGTGTTAGCGATATAACGACACAAACTCTTGATCCAAAAAAAATAGCGCAAAATATTGTAGATAGCGTGCCTAAAAACCTCAGCTATTTAAAATATGTAGCCAGCTTTATGGTTTTATATGACGCGAAAGCTAAACATGCCTATGCTTATTTTATTACAGAATCAACAATTACAAAGAAAATAAGAAAATTGTTAGGAAAAACACTTGGAAAGCATTCGGGAGAAATTAGCAATTGCCTGGGTCCGGAAAACCTTATTTCAAAAACAATTAAAAAGAAAGAAATACAGATCAGCGACAAGCTGGAAGATTTTATAGCTCCGTCGGTGAATGTGAATTTATGCAGAATAATTCATAAATTAGTTAAAGCAAAATCATATATCTCTGCCCCTCTATTTTCAAGCGGGAGAGTTGTTGGCGCTATCATTTTTGTGAGCATTAAATCGGAAAAAGAAATTGTCCAAAGGGACAAAAGTATACTTTCTGGGTTTTCTTCTCATGTTGGTTCTGCTATTGAAAATGCCAAGCTTTATAAAAAAACAAATGTGCAAATGAAACAGCTTGCTATCTTAAATAAAAATCTTGGAGATGCGAATGAGAAATTAAAAGAACTGATTGAAGTTAAAAATGAATTTTTACACATTACTTCTCATCAGCTCAGAACTCCTCTGACCGCTATAAGAGGGATGATCGCTATGTGGTATGAAGGGGATTTTGATGATTTGCCAAAGAAAGAAAAAAGAAAAATGATAAAACGAATTCTTATAAGCACGGAAAGGCTGAATAATATAACAAACGATATGCTTGACGCTCTTGAACTTGAAGGGGGATTTTTGAAATTTCAATTTAAGCCAGTTTCTATAGCAAAAATTGTAAAAGAAACAATAAGCACTCTAAAGCCTAATTTTGAAAAGAAAAATATTTATATCAAGCTTGAAACAGATTTAAAAGTTTCTAATGTGGAAGTTGAGCCAAATTATATCAGACAGGTTTTTATGAATACAATTGACAACGCGTGCAAATATACCAAAAAAGGAGGTGTTAACATTGGCATAAAAAAAGATGGAAAATATATAAAAGTTATCATAAAAGATACGGGAGTTGGAATAAACAAAACTAATCAAAGAAAGATCTTTGAGAAATTTACAAGAGGTAGGAATGCTATAATCGAAAATGCTTCTGGCAGCGGTTTGGGTTTGTTTATAGCAAGAAAGATCGTTAACGCGCATGGAGGAAAGATTGAGATTGAGAGCGAGGGAGCAGGGAAAGGAACCACTGTAAAAATTTATTTGAAAATAAAACATAGTAAATAAACATTTATTTTTAACAACAATAAAAATTATGGAAACAGAAGATCGTCTTGCAATGCTTAAAAACCGAACAGACGCGGAACTTGAAAAGTTTTTTAAATCTAAGATCAAGCAGGTTAAAAACGATAACAAACCGAAAGAACTGATGGAAATAATAGAAAGTTTAGAAAAATTTACTTTAAATTCAGGAAAAAGGATTCGCCCGATTCTTTTTTATTTTGGTTATATTGTCGGAGGAGGAAAAGATAAGCCTGAGGCCCTGAAAGCTTCAATCTCAATTGAACTTATACATTCTTATCTTTTAATTCATGATGATATAATTGATCGAGATAATTTTCGCCATGGCAATTTTTCTATGCATTATAGCTATGCAAAAAAATCTGAAAATGATTTTAAAGATATAGATTCAAAGCATTTTGGAATTTCAATGGCAATTATTGCGGGGGACATGGCTTCAGCTTTAGGATATGAAATTCTGACTAATTCTAATTTTTCTATTGATTTGAAGATTAAAGCAATCGAAAAATTAAATCAGATCGTTTCAAATACAGTAGCTGGTGAAGCGCTGGATGTAGTTTTGGTTGAATATCCAAATGTCGAAATTAAAAGAATTTGTGAAATGCAAAAATATAAAACCGCTAAATATACAATTGAAGGTCCGCTTCAACTCGGGGCTATTTTGGCGGGAGCCAATAAAGATTTTCTAGATTCTTTGAGCAGATTCGCTATTCCTGCCGGTATAGCTTTTCAGATTCAGGATGATATCATTGGTATTTTCGGCAATGAGAAAAAAATAGGAAAGCCTGTTGGATCGGATATTAAAGAAGGAAAGAAAACTTTGTTGTTTGCTAAAGCGCTTGAAAAAGCTAGCGATGCTCAAAGGCGGATATTAAACAGTTCTCTTGGCAATAAAAAAATAAATATTAATGATATAGACAGAGTAAGGGACATCATTACTAAAACAGGGTCTTTGGAATTTTCTATAAATAAAGCGAAGGAGCTAACAGAAGGCGCAAAGAAAAGTCTAAATGATCTAGAGACCTCAGAAGAAAATAAAAAATTTCTAAATAATTTAGCTGATTTTGTTGTTCAGAGGAAGTATTGATTTATTGCCAAGGGATTTTAATCTAATATTTTAGAAGCTCAGCTTCCAATTGGAAGCTGAGCTTCTAAAACGCGCGAAGCTTATTTAATATTAAAAGTGGGTAAACTGTGGACAGTCTACCCTCTTTTTTTGTCTAAATTTTGACAAAAATATTTAAAATAAGCCAAAAATACATTATTACGCATTGTGGAGTAGGGTGGTTTGACTTGTATGTAGAGTGGTGTATAATGGAACTATGTGGTAGAAATGTGGATAAAAGTGGGGAAAAGATCAAACTAATGTGGATAAACAATTAAGCGAGAAATAAAATAGAAATATGTTTATTGGCGAATATAATCACAATTTAGATGAAAAGGGAAGGTTGGCAGTGCCGGTCAAGTTTAGAAATGATTTAAAAAAAGGAGCTGTTGTTACAAAAGGTCTTGATGGCTGTTTGTTTTTATATACCGTTGATGAGTGGAAAGCTTTAGCTGAAAAATTAAGCAGTTTGCCGATTAGCCAATCTAATACAAGAGCTTTCGCCAGATTAATGCTTGCAGGCGCTATGGATGTTCAAATTGACAAACAGGGCAGAATAATTCTTCCTGACTATTTAAGAAAATATGCGGGTCTTAAGAAAAAAGTTATTATAGGCGGATTGTATAATCGTTTGGAAATCTGGGACGAAGAAGCTTGGGATGAATACAAGAAAAAAACAGAAAAAGAAAGTGAAGATATTGCGGAGAAACTCGGAGAGCTGGGAGTATAAAATTTGAAGTATAAATTATGAATTATGAATTATGAATTATGAATTATGAATGACAACAATTTAACAATTTAACAATAGAACAATGTATTTCCATATTCCGGTT
This sequence comes from Minisyncoccota bacterium, assembly GCA_023137595.1. Lineage (GTDB taxonomy): Bacteria > Patescibacteriota > Minisyncoccia > JAHIHE01 > JAGLIN01 > JAGLOZ01. The sequence continues at coordinate 16,245 of JAGLOZ010000005.1, forward strand.
TTATTAGATGAGGTTATTGAGTTTGCAGATCCAAGAAAAGGAGAGAATCTAATTGACGGGACGGTTGGCGGAGGAGGTCATGCTAGAGCGTTTTTGAAAAGAACTTCTCCAGATGGAAAATTACTTGGAATTGATCTAGACAATGAAGCGTTAAGTGAGAGCAGGAGAAAACTAGAAAAATATTTCGATAGAGTAATTTTAGAAAAAGGAAACTTTGTTAACTTTCTAGAACTTGTAGAAAAACATAATTTTGATCCAATTAATATTTTTTTTCTTGATTTGGGGATTTCCTCACAACAGATTAATGCTGATACAAGGGGAATTTCATTTTTGAAAAATACTCCTCTAGATATGAGAATAGGAGAGGGGGAAGGCGGCGAAGATGATCGCGTAAGTGCCGAATATATTATAAACAATTGGAATGAGGAGAAAATTAAATCAATTTTGAAAGATTATGGAGAAGAAAGATACGCCGGTTTTATCGCAAGAGGAATAATTGGCGCGAGAAAGGAAAAAAGAATCGCTGGCACTTGGCAGCTTGTTGAGATAATTTCCAGGGCAGTTCCTCAAAAGTATAAAAAACAGAAAATACATTTTGCAACGAAAAGTTTTCAGGCGCTTAGAATAGCAGTGAATCAAGAACTTAAAAACTTGGAGACTGTTCTGCCTCAAATTCTTGATGTTATTGAAGTTGGCGGGAGAATATGCATAATATCATTTCATTCTCTTGAGGATAGAATCGTGAAAAGATTTTTTCAAAAGGAATCCAAGGATTGTATTTGCGGTCCAAAAATTCCATTATGTGTTTGCGGACATAAAAAAAGATTAGAAATTCTTACCAAAAAACCTGTGATAGCAAGTGAGCGTGAGATATCTGACAATCCAAGATCAAGAAGCGCAAAATTAAGGATAGCAAAAAAGATATAATTTATAGATTGAATCTTATGTTAAAAATGACAGCAATTAAAAATTTTAGTTCAAGGGGAAATAAAATGAAAAGAGTAACTGTTTCTCAAAGAATAAAAAAAGGTGAAGAGATCTTTGGCGTGTTTCTTGTTGTCGTAATTATCTCTATGAGCTCAATGTATATATATCAAATGAGCAGTGTTGCTACTAATGGATATGAAGTTGAGAAATATGAAGACAGATTAGCAAGTCTCAAAAAAGAGAACCAAAAAATAATGATTGAACTGGCAGATTTAAAAGCGATGCATAATTTTGAAAATTATAATAGTGAATTAGTAGCAATTGAATATGATAATATTTCTTATATAACATCAACCTCTAGCGCAGTTGCGATTCAGAGATAGAGTTGCTGTGTTTTAGCTCCTGTTGAAATAGTACTTGATTTGGGCAGGCACAAGCCCTTGCTCGCATTGAGAATGGCCTATTGCAATAGATCAAGGTAAGCTTTGGTCTATCCGGAAACTATGATAACAAGAACTATTTATGAAAAAAAAATTTTCAAGTTTAGGCAATAAAAATGATTTTGTTTTTCGCGTCTATATGTTAATTGGCCTGGTCGTGATAGTATTTTGTGTAATTCTGTTTAGATTGTTTCAAATTCAAATTATAAAGCATGATTTTTATAAAGCCTTAGCTGAAAATCAGCATGAATTTTTCCAAAAAACAGTTCCTAGAAGGGGTGAGATATTCATTAAAGACCTATACTCGGAAAAACTTTGTCCCTTGGCCGTAAATAAAGAATTGAATATTGTGTACGCAATTCCAAAGAACATTGAAAATAAAAAAGAAGTTTCTGGCAGGTTGTCAGGGATATTGGACATTGAAAGTGAAAAAATCTTTAATATTATAAATAAAAAAGACGATCCGTATGAAGTTATAAAAAATAAAGTTACAAATGATGTTGCAGAAAAAGTTAGAAATGAAAACATTATAGGGATAGACATAGCTCCTGAAATTGTTAGATATTATCCTAGTAATTATCTTGCTTCAAATATAGTTGGTTTTTTAGGATACAGTGGAAATGAAAAAACGGGACAATACGGAATAGAGGGGTATTATAACGACAGACTCAAGGGAGCTATGGGATTTTTAGAAATCGAAAAAGATGCGTCTGGAAATTGGATATCATTTGGTTTGAAAAGTTCGCAAGCTCCAAAAGACGGAGACGATATAGTTTTAACTATTGATCAAACAATTCAATATATTTCCGAGAAAAAGATCAGAGAAGCAGTTGAAAAATATGGAGCTCAAAGAGGAGATCTAATTGTTATGGATCCGATCACGGGAGCAGTCATTGCCTTAGCTCAATATCCAAATTATAACCCAAACGAGTATTTCAAAGAAGAAGATATGGGTGTTTTTTTGAGTTCCGGTGTTCATAGTGTTTATGAACCTGGCTCGGTTCAAAAGCCTATAACTTTGGCGATTGGCATAGACTTAGGAAAGATAGGACCAAATACAACATACGAAGATAAGGGATCTTTAAAAATTGACGGATGGCCGATAAGCAATTCTGACGGCAAGGTTAATGGAAAACAAACCATGATTCAAGTTCTTGAAAAGTCTTTAAATACCGGAACTGTATTTGCAGCAAATCAGGTTAATAAGAATGATTTTTATAAATATCTTAAGAATTTTGGGCTTAACGAATTAACGGGGATTGAAATTGTTGGAGAAACCAAAGGAAGCCTTTCTAATCTAAAAAACAAAACTGATATTAGTTATGCAACGGCTTCATATGGACAAGGAATTTCCGTTACTCCGCTTGCGATGTTAAATGCCATATCTTCTTTCGCGAATGGCGGCAAACTAATGAAGCCTCATATCGTTAGTGAATTTGTTAATGTTGATGGAATTTCGGAAAAAGTTGAACCTCAAATCATTCGTAGAGTTGTATCTGCCAGAACCGCTAATTTAGTTTCAGCAATGATGGTTAGTGTAATAAAAAATGGACACGCGCAACAAGCAAAGGTAGAGGGGTATGATTTTGCCGGAAAGACCGGAACAGCGCAAATTCCTAAAAAAGAGGGGAGAGGATATGAAGAAGATAAAACAATCCATACTTTTGTTGGTTTCGGGCCGATGCCAAATCCAAAGTTTTCAATTTTAGTAAAATTAGATGAGCCTCAGAATGCTTCTTATGCCGCAGATACAACAGCTCATATTTTTAGAGAATTGTCCCAAGAGCTGGTAAATTATTATAATATTCCGCCGACGGAGTAGAGCGTATAGCGTATAATATATAACGTGTAACGAACTTTGCGTTACACGCTATACGTTACATGTTACACAATTACCATGCGAGCTATAATCATAAAAATTCTTAATATATTATCAAAGAAGATGCTGGAAAAATATAATCCGGTAATTATTGGCGTTGCTGGAAGCGTTGGAAAGAGCAGTACAAAGAAAGCTATCTATGAAATACTAAAAGGGAAGTATAAAGTTCGTTGTGACAGAAGTTGTTATAATACAGACATAAGTATTCCACTTGCTATAATTGGATTTAAAAGCGGAGGACGCTCTGTTGGCAGATGGGCTGAAATTATTTTTAAGACCATTGGTAGATTATTTAAGAAAAGCAGATATCCGGATATTCTAATCTTAGAAATGGGGGTCAATAGGCCGAATGATATGAAAAAAATGCTTGCTGTGGCCAAGCCCAATATAGGGGTTTTGACTGGAATCGGAAAATTTCCTTCACATCTAGAATATTTTAAAGACGCAAAACATATTGCTCGGGAAAAATCTTTGCTCACAAGATCTTTAGGAAAAAAAGATTTGGCTATTTTAAATTTGGATGATGAATTTATAAGAGAATTGTCTGAAAATATAAAGACCAACATAATTACTTATGGCTTTGGTAAAAACGCGGACGTCCAAGCAGAGGAGATTTTGCTGGGAAGTAAAAAGGTCAGGACAGAAGACGGTTCAATGGGAATGAGATTTAAAATTTCCTACCAAGGAACAACAGTTCCATTTCGCCTTCCTTACGCGTTAGGCAAGGGACAGATCTATTCCACTTTATCTGCTGTTGCAGTTGGAATCCATTTTGGTTTTAACCTTGTGGAAATATCAGAAATTCTTTCTGACTATCATCCTCTTGCGGGAAGAATGAAAATGATAAAAGGAATTAATGAATCTTTGATAATAGATGACACCTTTAACTCCAATCCAAGCTCCGTTTTGTCCGCCTTAGAAACAGTTGAGAAATTGGAAGCTCTAAGAAAGATCGCAGTTTTGGGCGATATGCTTGAACTTGGAGAGCAGTGCGAAAGTGGACACAGAGAAGTTGGAAAAGCTATTCCCAACTCTGTAGATTTTCTTTTTACATATGGTAAAAAAAGCGAAGTGATAGCGCATCAAGCGCAAAAAAGCGGAATGAAGAAAGAAAACATTTTTCATTTTGAAAACATTGATGAATTAATTGAACTATTGAAAAACACGATTCAAAACAAAGACATTGTTCTTGTTAAGGGGTCTAGGGCTATGCAGATGGAAAGGGTTGTCAAAGAAATTATGGCCGATCCTAGGAAAGCGGATGAGTTGCTTGTAAAATAGTTTAAACTATGATAGATTAGTGAAGGAGTAGCAAGCATAGTGGTATTATTTTAAAATTAACTATTTTGTCATTCTGAATTTATTTCAGAATCTTTTGTATATTACGGTAAATAAAAACAATAAATCATTAAAATATTTTTGTTGAGTTTAGGATAATATTATTATGTTCAGTCTTAAATATTAGTCGCTTAATACCAAGTACTAATTTTGCCGCCTTCGTCTAGCGGTTAGGACGCTAGGTTCTCATCCTAGTAACAGGGGTTCGACTCCCCTAGGCGGTACGTGTTAAATAATTCCTTAAAC
>JAGLOZ010000050.1 GCA_023137595.1 Minisyncoccota bacterium
ATGGAACAGCTTTTTGCGAGCCTGAGTAATATTAGGGAAGAAATGCTTAAGAAAATTATTTACGGACCTTTCTATCTGTCTTTTGAAATTGCTACTCCGGTTGATAGTAATGAGATATTCTTTTATATCTCGGTTCCTAAAAAATTTCAATCTATTATAGAAAAACAAATTCATAGTTTTTATGCCGACGCGGAAATAACGCAAATAGAAGATTATAATATCTTTGTGCCAAACGGAGGATCAGCGGCTTCATATATGATGTTGAAAAGCGATGATATTTTTCCGATAAAAACATATCAAAACCTTGAAGCCGATCCTCTTTCAAACATAACAAACGCGCTTAGCAAGATTCCGATTGGAGAAGGAGCAGCTCTTCAATTTGTGATAAAACCATCTGGCAATTCCTGGCAGCACGAAAGTAAGGAAAGAATGAAGCTGATGCAAAAAGGAAAAGGGTTCGGCGAACAAAGAAGATCCTCTTTATTTCTTAAGATGATAAAAGAGTTTATAGGATTAATGAATACGGGAGCAAAATCGGCCGAAGACCAACAAAAAGAAGAGGCAAGAGTGAATTTAACGCCGGCGCAGGAAGAAACTATGAAAGCAGTAGAGGCAAAATCAACCAAAGTCGGCTTTGAAACAAATATACGCCTTGTTACTTCGGCGCAAACAAAAGAAAAGGCTGAGGATCTATTGAGAGGACTGGAAAATTCTTTTTCTCAATTTAATTCGCCAAATTCTAATTCGCTTAACGTCAAAGAAACATTTTTGAATAAAGCAGGGGCTTTGAACAAAACTATATATAATTTTATATTTAGAAATTTTGAAAATAAAAGAAAAATAATTTTAAATACGGAAGAATTGTCAAGTCTGTTCCATTTTCCAATTTCTTCGACTGCGACTCCGCAAGTGAAATGGCTGAAAGCGAAACAAGCTCCGGCGCCTTCTGATATTTCAAATGATGGTTTAATTCTAGGGCATAATACGCATAGGGGAGAAGATAAGATGATCAAAATAGAGAGAGAAGATCGTAGAAGGCATATGTATATAATCGGGCAAACTGGAACAGGTAAGTCCGGATTTTTAGGAGAGCTTATCAGGCAGGATATTCAAAACGGTGAAGGGCTTTGTGTTATTGATCCGCATGGCGATCTTGTGGAAGACGCTTTGGGTTGTATTCCGAAAGAGCGAGCTGAAGATGTTATATTGTTTGATCCGTCAAATGTTCAAAAACCAATGGGTTTGAATCTGCTTGAATATGACGAGAATTATCCGGAACAGAAAACTTTCGTTATCAATGAAATGATAAAAATATTTGACAAGCTTTATGATCTGAAATCAACAGGCGGTCCTATGTTTGAGCAATATATGAGAAACGCGATGCTTCTTATTATGGATGACCCGGCATCGGGTTCAACTTTAATTGAAATTTCAAAAGTGCTTGCTGATGAAGAGTTTAGAAAATACAAATTGTCAAAATGCAAAAACTTTACTGTGAAAAATTTCTGGGAAAAAGAAGCGCAAAAGGCCGGGGGAGAGGCAGCTCTGGCAAATATGGTTCCTTATATAACAAGCAAATTGACGCAGTTTATTTCCAATGACACGATGCGTCCTATTATCGGCCAGCAAAAAAGTTCTATCAACTTCAGGGAAATCATGGATAGCAAAAAAATTCTTCTTGTCAATCTTTCAAAAGGCAAGATCGGAGAAATGAACGCCTACTTGCTCGGCTTGGTAATTGTTGGAAAGATTCTGGTTTCATCTTTAAGTCGAACCGATATTCCGCAGGAAGAGAGAAAAGATTTTTATTTTTACATTGATGAATTTCAGAATTTTACGACTGACAGCATTTCAACGATTCTGTCAGAAGCAAGAAAATATAGATTGTCACTGAATATCGCTCATCAGTTTTTAGGGCAGCTTCCCGAGGAAATACAAAAATCTGTGTTTGGAAATGTTGGATCAATGATCTCTTTCAGAATCGGTCCCGAGGATGCTGAGTTTATGGCAAAACAATATAAACCTGTTTTTAATGAACAGGATTTGATAAATATTGATAATTTCAACGCTTATGTCAAGCTGATGATAAAAGGCACAATAAGTCAAGGATTCAATATGGCAACATATCCGCCACAGAAAGGAAATGTAGAAATTGCGGAAGCTGTCAGGCAGCTTTCAATTCTGAAATACGGAAAAGACAAAGAAATGATCGAAAGAGAAATTGTGGAGAGATCGGAAGTTGGAGCGAAACCGACAGTCCAGAGTAGCATTAGAAAACCAAATTTATAAATAGAAATTAAATGCCAGTTCATTATAAAATTTTCAATTTTCAATCAATTCACAATGATTAAATTTTCAAACAACTAAATAAATTCAAAATTACAAATAACAAATCCCGAGCACTCGGGACAATAACCAAAACAAAATCTAAAATAGTTTAGAATTTTGATATTTGAATTTATTTGGAATTTAGTGTTTTGAATTTTGGATTTAATCATTAAAGAATTAAAAATTTAATAAAAATTAAAAATTAGAAATTGAAAATTATCCGTAGAATCAAAATCTATATTCGTTTGTTTGGCATATTTGATAATTTTTATATATCTGCTATAATAGAAAAACAGTCCGCGGGTATCGTATAGTGGCTTATTATGTCAGCCTTCCAAGCTGAAGACACGGGTTCGATTCCCGTTACCCGCTCCATGATTGAATCTTGAATTTAGAATAATGAACCATGAAACCGCAAAAGTTTACATTTAAAGATACGAAAAAAGTTGACTTAAAAACGAAAGTTATTTACAAATATCCTTCCTTGTCGAGATTATTGGAATTGAATTATATGGTGGTTAATGGTCGCCATCCGGAGATTGAAAATGAATATATTATAGAGCATGACTGTCAATTTATTGTTTATGTAACAAAAGGAAGCGGAAAAATATATGCTGGAGATGAAGTTTTTAATGTGAAAATTGGTGATTCAGTTTATGTTCCGATTGAGAATAAATTTGCCGTGGAAGGAACTGGACTGGAATATGTAACCATTGAAACACCGGCATGGTACCCCGAACAAGCGGAAATTGTTTTTAAAGAAAAATAAAACATAACATCTTTCCATGCGGTCGCATGAAAAGACGCTATGCTTCTAAATGACACAAAAAAACAAAAAAAATGAGATTTATAAAAAATATAAATATTAGCGAAGTGAGTGAGTCGGCGGCTTTTGGTTTAAAGCTGTTTTTTTGTGTCATTTTGTTATTTATTATTTCGTTGATTGTAGTTGCAAATGCAAAAGCGAACGAATTAGGAGAAAACAAAGTATTTCTGATTGATTCTTCTTATGATTCCAGTGAGCGTTCAGAAATAATGGCGACTTTAAAAAAAATTGGAGTGAACGCGTATTTCTATGTTGAAAACGATTATTATAATAATTTATCAAGAAATTCCAAATCAGAATTTGATTCACACTTAAATTCTTTGATCTTGGATTTTGACAGGACAGTATATCCAAAAACGAGAGAAGCATTCGGATATGAATGGAATCCGGGAATTGACAATGACAGCAAAATTACAATTCTTTTTACAAAAACAAAAGAGAATATTGGAGGATATTTTAATCCAAGTGATGAATACAAAAAAGATGAAGTGGCTCAAGAAAAAAGCAATGAAAGAGAAATGATCTATCTGAACATAGCTTTTATAGGCGATAACAGAATAAAAAGTTTTCTTGCGCATGAATTCCAGCATATGATCACTTGGTATCACAAAACTAAATTGAGAAATATTACAGATGATATCTGGCTTAATGAAGCAAGATCGGAATATGCTTCTACGGCAATAGGTTATGATGATGACTATCTGGCTAGCAATCTAAGGGCAAGAGTTAAAAATTTTGATATTGATCCGGTTGATTCGCTCACGGAATGGCAAAATAAAATATACGATTATTCTTCCGTTAACTTATTCTCCCAATATTTGGCGGATCGTTTTGGAAAAGAGATCTTCAGGAGAATGATAGATAACAATAAAGTCGGTATTCAAAGCATTAACAAAGCATTGTCAGATCTGTATTATAAAAATGACACTTTTCAATCTGTGTTTAAGGATTGGATAATAACCAATTATGTGAATGGAACGGCATTGAATGGCAAATACAGCTATCAGAATGAAAATCTTAATTATGAAAATTTTCATATCCAGCCAAAAAATGTTTATGAATTGAACTTCAATACTACAATAAACATAGAAGATTCCATTAAAGATTGGAGTAATGAATATTACGAGCTTGATATAGTTGAAAAGAATTGTGAAAATGAAATTAAAATTAAAATTAATTTTGACGGACAAGATACAGGACAATTTTCTGTTTTTTATGTTAGTATCCATCAAGATGGAACAAAAAGAATTAGTGAATTGAGCTTGGATGACAAACAAGATTCTGATTTTTATATTTCCTGCCGAGACGAAAATATTTCTTCTTTTGCAATAATTCCGATAAGCCATAAAAAAACTGCTGGTTTTGGAAATAACATTGATGAATATTCTTTTTCAATTTCAGTGAAAATTGCTAGGAGCAATAAATATCAAAATAATTCTCTTTTAGAATCGCTAAAAGATGGCAAAGTTTATCTAATAGAAAACGGAAAGAAAAGATGGATAACAAGTGCTCCAGTCTTTGTTCTTAACGGCTACAATTGGGAAGATATAACAGTTGTTACAGGGTTAGAGCTTGAATTATATCCTAACGGAGAAAATATAGAAGCAAATTTTGATTTAAAACTAAACGGAAGCTTAGCGAGAGGATCCGGCTCCGAAGTGTATTTAATAGAAGGTAACAGTAAAAGATGGATAACAAGTGCTCCAGTCTTTATTTCCAACGACTATAAATGGGAAGACATAGTGATTGTTGCAGATTCTGAATTAAACTTATATCCAAATGGAAAAGATGTTTTAATCTCTGATTTCAATTTTGACAAAAAACTTTTGAAAGGTTCTGGCCCCGAAGTCTACTTAATGGAAAATGGAAAGAAAAGATGGATAACAAGCGTTGATGCATTTCGTTCTAATGGCTATAAATGGGAAGATGTAATGATCATCGCAAATCGTGAATTAGGCGCGTATCCGGAGGGAGATAATATTATCTGTTTAGATATTTAAGGCTCTGTTTTAAAATAAGTATTGACCTCATCAGAAGTTTTTCACGACCATCTGGTTGGTGTTAATTGTCTTAATTGTTTAGGAGAGCTTGTTTTTATTATGCTATTTTGTAAAATTATCTAACGGGGTTGACAGAAAATATATTTGTGCTAGTCTATATTAGTAACTAAAGTTATTTTAGGAATTACAATATGACTGAAAACAGTTTTGATAAAATAAAAAAGCTTATAAAGATTATCGGAGGCAAAGCTATTATAGTTGAAGACGGAGAGCCTGTTTTTGTGGTTATAGATGTTGATGAATATGTTAGCTTTGACAAAACCAAAAAGACTGCCACTAGTCCAAAAAAAATAGCAGCAGAAATAGTAAATAGAGATGTTGAAATCTGGAAAACCAGACAAGACGAAAGGAAATTAAAGCAGTTTGAGATTGAAAATGATTTTGATAATCTTAAAGAAAAAAATAATAAAAAGGAAATAGATAATGAAATTGTAGTTGAGAAGCTATAGTATTTGACAAAAGTATTAACAACGTGTATTATAATTAGACAATAAGTCTAAGCACTTGCCAAATTTTTTGTTTGTGCTAATATACAAATATTACTTAAAATTCAACTTTAAAATATTTAATTTAAAAATTAATCTTATAAACTAAGTTTTAAGAGAGGTAAGTTCTTTTAACCTTAGTTTTTAAAAGGAGACTTGTAAAAATGGCAGAAATATTTGATAGATCAAAACCTCATATTAACGTTGGCACAATCGGTCACGTTGATCATGGAAAAACAACTCTAACAGCAGCTATGCTGGCTTGTTTGGGCGCGTCTGGAAAAATGGCTTCAAAAAAAGGTGTGAATGAAATTGATAGTGCTCCAGAAGAAAAAGAACGTGGAATCACAATTGCTACTTCTCACCAGGAATACGAATCAGAAACAAGACATTATGCTCATGTAGATTGTCCCGGACATGCTGATTATATCAAAAATATGATTACAGGTGCTGCTCAAATGGATGGCGCTATTTTGGTTGTTGCAGCTACTGACGGTCCTATGCCTCAAACGAGAGAGCATATTTTGCTTGCCAGGCAAGTTGGCGTTCCTGAAATAGTTGTTTTTATCAATAAAGTGGATCAAGTTGATGATGCGGAATTAATTGATCTTGTTGAGGAAGAAATTAGAGAACTATTAACAAAATATGAATTTGACGGAGAGAATACTGCTATTGTTCGAGGATCCGCTCTTCAGGCGCTTGAATGTTCTTGCGGAAAAACGGAATGTGAAAAGTGTAATCCAGTTTTGGAAATCGTTAAAGCCCTTGATGAAAAAATCCCAGAACCGAAACGAGATATTGAAAAGCCGTTCTTGATGCCTCTTGAAGATATTTTCTCAATTGAAGGAAGGGGAACTGTTGTTACGGGAAGAATTGAAAGAGGAATCGTTAATGTAAACGAAGAAGTAGAGCTGGTGGGAATTAAAGACACACAAAAAGTGGTTGTTACCGGAGTTGAAATGTTTAACAAACAGCTGGACAAAGGACAGGCGGGAGATAACGCGGGTGTTCTTCTTAGAGGAATCAAAAAAGAGGAAGTTGAAAGAGGACAGGTTTTGGCTGCTGCCGGTTCAATTACTCCCCATTCAGAATTTGAAAGTGAAGTATATATTCTAACAAAAGAAGAAGGCGGAAGACATACTCCATTTTTTTCAGGATATAAGCCGCAATTCTATATCAGAACGACTGATGTGACGGGAGACGTAGTTTTACCCGAAGGAACAGAAATGGTTATGCCAGGTGATACCGTAAAGCTGACTATCAAATTGATTTCAAAGGTAGCAATGGAAGACGGAATGAGATTTGCGATCAGAGAAGGCGGAAGGACAGTTGGAGCGGGAGTTGTGACTAAGATTATAAAATAAGGAGATTATATCTTCTTGTTTTTTGTTTATAGAATAATAGTTAACAACAATAATAATTAATATGGGAATATTCAGTTCAATTAAAGTTATGCTTGTCCAACCATCTTATGATGAGAATAAAGCGACAGATGTGACTTATAATGCTTTATCTGAAAGCACAAAACAGATTATTAAAAAAAATGATGTGAAGAATATTCTTAATATTGAGTTTCAATATCAGCAAAAAATAGGATTAGCTGGTATAAAGTTTAATGGAAGTCAGAAAAATAAAGAAGCAGTTCAAATTGACGATGATTTAAATAAATATATTATCCAAGAAGCGGCAAAAAAAGGTAAGCAATATAGTAATGATTTGATTGATAAGATATTAGCAGCTGAGGAAGTTTATTTAAAAAAAATTGGAGCAATTGAAAAATAGAATTAAGAAAAAATAATTTAATTTCAAATTTAAAATCTAAATGCCAGAATTAAAGAAACAGGAAGAAGAAAACGAATCTAAACCAAAGATTCGAGTGAAAATTAAAGCGTATGATCACAAGGTGATTGACCAGTCTGCCAAACAGATAGTGGAGACCGCTCTTAGAAATGGGGCATCTGTCAGAGGTCCGGTTCCCTTGCCTACTGAAATTAGCAAATTTACATTGAACAGTTCAACATTTGTTCACAAAGATGCCAGAGATCAGTATGAAATGAGAGTTCACAAGAGGCTTGTTGATATTTTTGATCTTAATCCTAAAATAATTGACTCTCTGACAAATTTAAATTTGCCAGCAGGAGTTTCTATAGAAATTAAGATGTAATGTCAAATTGCTAAATTGTTATATTACAAAGCAACTTGCGTGTTATTGTCCTATATGTAACAATTTAGCAGTTTGACAGTGTAGTAATTTATCTATATGCTAGTTTAAGTGCTTATTACTGGGTTCTTATGTAAATGATTTCTGGTAATAATTGTTAATAAGTATACTGAATTAGCCAATTTATAAATCGGATAATAACGATTAAGATTGGTTGAATTATCTGGTTTTTTGTTTTGTATCATACTGTCATTCTGAACTTGTTTCAGAATCTATAGTATATTACACTAAGTTAATCTATAAATCATCTAATTTTTTGAATAAAGTGAAAATACAATAATTATATTACAGAAAGATAATTGTGTTTACGCTGTAGGCAAAAGTATAATATTTGATAGTATAAATTAAATCTAAAATAACGAAGATTCTGAAACAAGTTCAGAATGACAATTAAAATTAACTGTATGAAATTTATTCTCGGGAAAAAAATAGGAATGAGTCAAGTGTTTGTTGATGACGAAAAGGAAAGGGAAGTTATTCCTGTTACTTTGGTTGAGGCAGGTCCTTGTATCGTGACAAAAATTATAACAAAAGAAAATGATGGTTATAAAGGAGTCCAGATTGGTTTTTCGGAGAAGAAAAAAATTAATAAACCTCTTGTGGGGCATTTGAAAGACCTGGGTAAATTTAGATATATTAAAGAATTTAGAACAGAGAAATCTGATAAGGAATATAAATTAGGAGATAAGGTGGATATTTCAGTATTTGAAGCAGGGGACGAAGTAAAAGTTATCGGAGTCTCAAAAGCAAAAGGATTTCAGGGCGTTATGAAAAGACATGGTTTTAAAGGAGGACCAGCATCGCACGGACAAAAACACAGCAACAGAAAAGGAGGGTCTATTGGAAGCGCGTTTCCTGAACATGTGATAAAAGGAAAGAAAATGGCCGGTAGAATGGGCGGGGAGCAGGTTACACAGCTTGGGCTCAAAATTGTTAGTATTGATAAAGATAAAAATTTATTATTAATTAAAGGTTCCGTGCCAGGCAATATAGGCGGATTGATAAAAGTAGTTACCAGATAGCAAGGATGGAAAATAATATCAATACACGTGCAATTTAATTTTTCAAAAAGGTAAGTTTATAAATATTATGTTAAAAATTAAGGTTTACAATCTAGAAGGAAAAGAAACTGGAGAAGCAGAACTTTCAGAAGAAATTTTTGGGATGAAAGTAAAAGATGACTTAGTTCACCAGGCTTTTGTAGCACATATTTCAAATTCAAGACAAAATTTAGCTGATACAAAAGATAGAGGGGAAGTTAGGGGCGGAGGAAAGAAGCCGTGGAAGCAAAAAGGAACGGGAAGGGCAAGGCATGGATCTACCAGGTCTCCGATTTGGAAGGGTGGAGGAGTTACTTTCGGTCCCACCACTCAAAGAAATTATAGTAAGAAAATAAACAAGAAAATGAAAACAAAAGCTCTTTGCATGGTTTTGTCTTCAAAAGTAAGAGACAAGGAGTTGATAATTTTAGATGATCCAAAATTGAATAAAGTTTCAACAAAATTAATGAGTAGTGCGTTGGGGAAATTGCCAATAAGAGGAAAGGTTTTATTGTCTCTAGGTAAAAAAGATGACCGTATATTTAAATCAGTAAAAAATATTCCTAATATTTCAATGATTGCCAGTGATTCTTTGAACGTAACAGACCTGTTGAAAAATAAATTTCTGATTATCAATAAGGACGGGATCAAGAAAATAGGGGAAACATATGCAACTAAAAAAAGTTCACAATAAAAAATTAGTAGAAGTTAAAAAACGAATTGCCGCGTTGTTAAATTATTAAACGATTAGCAAGCAATAACAATTTAACAATTTAACAATTTAACAATTTATAGAATATATGAGCATTTTAAATAAAATTATAAAAAAGAAAGACGAGAAAGACGAGAAGAAAGACGCGATAGTTTCAAAAGAGATTGAAGAAAAGAAGAAAACTAAGGAAATTAAAGAAAGAAAGACGATCAATGAAAAAGTTACTAAGAAGGAAACGGAGAATAGGAAAAAAAATAAACCAGTTGCAAAGATAAAGAAGGTTTCAAAAGATAAGGCGCCAGATCATTATTTTGATTTAGTAGAAAAGCCTCATATTTCTGAAAAAACTTTTAATCTTTCCAATGAAAATCAATATGTTTTTGTTGTTTCTGACAGATCTAATAAGTCGGAAATAAAAAAAGCTATTGGAAATTTATATGGAGTTTCGGTCGTCAGTGTTAATATTATTAGCGTTCCATCCAAGCCTAAGAGGTTTAAAGGCAGACAGGGAGTTAAGAGCGGATATAAAAAGGCAATAGTCAAATTGGCCAAAGGAAGCACGATCGATCTAATGAAAGAGGCGAAGTAGAGTAAAGTATTTGTCGCTAGAACAATTTAGCAATTCAACAATTTAGCAATTTAGTAATATATATGGCAGTAAAAAAATACAAACCAACATCTGACGGTAGGAGAGGAATGATGGGCTATGATTTTTCTACATTAGACAAAAAAGATCCTGAAAAAAGTTTGCTCGCGAAAAAAACAAGAAAAGTTGGCAGGGGCAGTGCTGGGAAAATAACGATCAGACACAGAGGGGGCGGAGCGAAGAAAAGGTTTAGGATAATTGATTTTAAGATGGATAAATTTGATATTCCGGCAAAAGTTCAATCCATTGAATATGATCCGAACAGAACATCATTTATTGCTTTAATTGTCTATGCGGACGGAGAAAAAAGATATATTATCTCTTTAGAAGGATTAAAAAAAGAAGATAAGATTATCTCTTCTGAGAATGCTCCAATAAAAATTGGAAATAGGATGTCTCTTAAAAATATTCCCTCAGGGACGATTATAAACAATATTGAATTATTTCCTGGAAAAGGTGGTCAATTAGCAAGATCTGCCGGGTCATCTGCAAAACTAACGGCAATAGAAGGTGGTTATGCCCATGTGAACTTGTCTTCCGGGCAAGTTAAGTTAATTCCTGAAAATTCTTTTGCTACTATTGGACAAGTAAGCAATATAAGTCATAATAAGGTTGTAATTGGGAAAGCTGGAAGATCAAGGTGGATGGGTAAGAGGCCTCAAGTTCGGGGAAGTGCGATGAATCCTGTAGATCATCCTCATGGAGGAGGAGAAGGAAGGCAGCCTATCGGACTCAAGCATCCAAAAACTCCATGGGGAAAGCCTGCTCTTGGATTTAAGACTAGAAAAAAGAATAAGCGTATAAATAATTTCAAAAAAAGAATAGAAAAGACAGAAGAAGAATAAATTATTGTATTGCTCTATTGCTCTATTGTTATACATAGCATAACAATTCAATAGTCGCGATATAGCAATATAATTGTGAATATGTGCCATGCATAACAATTTAGAAATAGAACAATTTAACAATATAATTATATGTCAAGATCACTAAAAAAAGGTCCTTATATAGATGAAAAATTAATGAAGAAAGTCAGTAATTTGAAAGCAGGTGACAAGACTGTTATCAAGACATGGGCAAGAAACTCAGTGATTTCTCCAGAAATGGTAGGTTTTACTTTCGGAGTTCATAACGGAAAACAGCATATAGAAGTCTTTGTTACGGAAGATATGGTTGGACATAAGCTCGGTGAGTTTTCTCCAACGAAAAAATTTGTCAAACATGGAGGTAAAATGCAAAAAGAGTTAGAAAAGAAATAATCAAAATACCATTTAAATATTTAAATGAATACAATGGAAGTTCAAGCACATTTAAGGAATTTAAGAATTTCGCCAAGGAAAGTAAGATTAGTTGCTGATGTCATAAGAAGCATGAATGTTCACAATGCAAAAATTCAGTTGGAGTTTATAAATAAAAAATCGTCACAGCCAGTTTTAAAACTATTGAATTCGGCGATTGCAAACGCAAAACATAATTTTAATTTAAGCGAGGATAATTTATATGTTTCAAGAATATTTGTAAACGAAGGAACGACATTAAAAAGGTGGATACCCAGGGCAATGGGAAGAGCGTCTAGTATAAACAAAAGAACAAGCCACGTTACTATAGTTTTAGATGAATTTAAAGACAAGACAGCCAAAAAAGAAAAGAGAAAGGATTTAACTGTCCAAGATGTGAATATTGGGAAAGCGAAAGAAGAAAAGAAAGAAACAATAAAAGCTGACGAAAGTCAAAAAGTTCAAGCATCTTTAATGGGAAAAAATAATATAAATAAAGATTAGATTATAAATATGGGAAAAAAAATAAATCCATTTTTACATAGATTAAGCACAATAAGGGACTGGAAATCAAGATGGTTTAATTCCAGCAATTATAGTGAATATTTGCGCGAAGATATAGAATTGCGCCGGTTTTTAGAAGAAAAATTAAAGAAAGCCGCAGTAGAAGATATTATAATTGAAAGATCTTCAAATAATGTGATTGTTAATATATATTCCGCAAGACCTGGAATTGTAATAGGCAGAGGTGGTACTGGGGCA
Source organism: Minisyncoccota bacterium (assembly GCA_023137595.1). Lineage (GTDB taxonomy): Bacteria > Patescibacteriota > Minisyncoccia > JAHIHE01 > JAGLIN01 > JAGLOZ01. The sequence continues at coordinate 12,358 of JAGLOZ010000050.1, forward strand.
GAAGAATTAAAAGCAGAAATACTCAAGAAAATAAATGGAAAAACAGAAGTGAAAGTAAATATAGTTGAAATTAGAAATTCCGAATTAAGTTCTAAATTGGTTGCGCAGGCGGTTGCAGAACAAATTGAAAAAAGAGTTCCGTTCAGAAGAGTATTAAAGCAAGCAATGGAAAGAACTATGCAGAACAAACAAGCGCAAGGAATAAAAATTACAGTCGCTGGAAGATTAAACGGAGCCGAAATGGCCAGAACTGAATGGTTGAGCGATGGAAAGATTCCATTGCAGACCATAAGAGCTGATATTGATTTTGCAAAATATACTGCTCGTACTACTTATGGCGCAATCGGCATAAAAGTCTGGATATATAAGGGAGAAGTGTTTGAAGAAAAAGGGCAATAGTTTTGTTAGCGGTGTTTTTTATGTCTTAAGTTCATACATCGTTGCTAAATTTCTAAATTGTCATCATTTTAACAATTTAACAATTTGACAACGCGCTTAATACAAATAAACTTGTCTAAGGCGAGTAAAGCGTAATATTAATATATTTTTTAAGTAGAACGATTATGTTAATGCCGAAAAAGGTAAAACACAGAAAACAACAAAAAGGCAGAATGCGAGGAAAGGCGCATAGGGGAACCAGTATTTCTTTTGGATCTTTCGCCTTGAAATCACTCGGGACTTCTTGGGTTACAAGTCGTCAAATTGAAGCGGCAAGAAGAGCAATGACAAGATATGTTCAAAGAGGCGGGAAAATATGGATAAGGATCTTTCCGGATAAGCCAATTACCAGAAAACCGGCAGAAGTTCCTATGGGTAGCGGAAAGGGAAGTCTGGATCATTTTGCGGCAGTAGTGAAACCAGGAAAAATAATTTTTGAAATGGATGGAGTAGAAGAAGAGGTGGCGAAAGAGGCGATGAGAAGAGCCAGTCACAAGCTTCCTATAAAAACAAAATTTATTTCTAAAGAATAACTAACATTGTTGTATTGCTGAATTGTTATGTTGCTATGCATAGCACGACAATTTGACAGTATGGCAATCTAACGATTTAACAATTTAACAGTTTAATAAGATGAAAGCTAAAGAGCTAAGAGAACAATCAGAAAAACAATTACAGATTCTTGTGAAAGATAGCAAGGAAAAACTTAAAAGTCTTAGGTTCTCTCTTGCGAACAAGCAATTGAAAGATTATAGTGAAATAAAAAAGACGAGAAAAGTTGTTGCAAGGGCAAAATCAGTTTTAAAAGAGAAGAGAACAAATAACAAAAAATAATATAGTTAAATATATGAATAAAGACAATAAGGAAAAAAATAATACAAAAGGAAAGATCGGAATTGTCGTAAGTGACAAAATGGATAAAACAGTTGTCGTTAAGGTTGATAGATTGAAAATGCATCCGATATACAGGAAGAAATATAAGATAAGCAAAAAATACAAAGCGCATGACGCAGAGAATAAATTTAAAATTGGAGATAAAGTTAAAATTATTGAAGTCAAGCCGATAAGCAGGGAAAAGAAGTGGGTGGCGGAAGAAGTAGTAACTAACCAATAGTAATTTATTGCAAACAATTAATTACGACAAGTTACTATTAGCTACCATTTAATTGTATTATTTATAAAACTATGATTCAACAAGGAAGCAAACTTGCGGTTGCAGACAATTCAGGGGCAAAACTAGTAAAGTGTATAAAAGTTCTTGGTGGAACGAAAAGAAGATATGCTTATATTGGTGATGTTATTGTAGTTTCAATAAAAGCATCTGAACCGAGAGGACAAGTCAAAAAGGGAGAAGTCGCTAAGGCAGTAATTGTTCGACAGAAGAAAAAATTCAGAAGAAAAGACGGCTCCTATATTCGCTTTGATGATAATGCCGTTGTTATCGTTGATAAAGATAAAATAACTCCAAAAGCTACTCGTGTTTTTGGTCCAGTTGCAAGAGAATTAAGAAATGAGGGTTTTATGAAAATAGTTTCTCTAGCTCCAGAAGTGCTGTAAGTTATGTAAGCATTTAAACATATAAACATTTAAGCAATGAAAATTAAAACCAATGACAAGGTAATTGTAACTGCTGGAAAAGATAAGGGGAAGAAAGGCAAGGTTATAAAAGTAATTTCTGAAAAAAACAGGGTTGTTGTTGAAGGTGTTAACTTTATAAAAAAGCATATTAAGGCAAAGCGGCAGGGAGAAAAAGGACAGAAGATAACAGTTCCTGTATCAATTAACATTTCTAATATTTCTCTGATCTGTCCGAAATGCAATAAACAGACAAAAGTTGGATATTTGGTTTTAGAAAACGGAGAGAAGCATAGAATTTGCAAAAAATGCAAACAAGATATAGCGATTCAAGTCAAGAAGTAGTTTGCATATAAATATAGTTGTCATTCTGAACTTGTTTCAGAATCTATCAACTATTACAATAGTCAATCCCATAAATCATGAAGTTTTTTGACTAAATTGAAAACACAATTGCTGTATAAAAAGAGTAATTGCGTTTACGCTTTAGCTGGAAGATGATATTCAATAGTATAAATTAAATCTAAAATAATAAAGATTCTGAATCAAGTTCAGAATGACAATAAATTAAAATATTTTTATGTATAAAGCAAGATTAAAGGAAAAATATACAACCGAAGTCGTTGATAAAATGACCGAAGAGTTTGGCTATAAGAATATTATGTCTGTCCCTAAAATAACAAAGGTTGTTATAAATCTAGGGCTTGGAAGGATCCTTAAAGACAATAAAGATGAGCTAAAAAAAATAGCAAAAGATGTTGAAACGATCGTTGGGCAAAAACCGGTCATTACAAAAGCAAAAAAAGCAATTTCAAATTTTAAAACAAGAGAAGGAATGCCTGTTGGGCTGATGGTAACTTTGAGAGGAGCAAGAATGTATGAATTTATAGACAGATTAGTTAATATCGCTCTTCCGCAAGTTCGTGATTTTCGCGGTCTAAGCAGAAAATCATTTGATCGAAACGGCAATTACAGTATTGGAATAAAAGAGCATATTATTTTTCCGGAAGTAGCAAAAGATGATATAAAAAATATTTTTGGAATGGAGATCAATATAACCACTTCCGCAAAGAACGATAAAGAAGGTTATAAATTATTGAAAAATATAGGATTTCCTATCGTTGAAGAAAAATAAAAACTAATTATTTGTAAGACTTAAGATTTTAAGAATATAAAACTAAACAAATATGGCAAGAACTGCGCTAATAGCAAAAGCTCAAAAACCACCAAAATATTCCAGTCGTATCGTTAGAAGATGCTGGAAATGCGGTAGAAAACATGGATATTTGCGAAAATTTAATCTGTGTAGAATTTGTGTAAGAGAATTGGCAAGCACCGGAGAAATACCTGGATTAAAGAAGAGTAGTTGGTAAATTGGTATTGAGCATACGGTATGTGTTTTATCAAGTGATTTTTATTGCTAGCAAAAGATGTTTTTTAATGCTCAATATTAAATTATAAACACTAAATTATAAACACTAAATTATAAACACTAAATTATAACTATGACTGATCCAATAGCGGATATGCTAACAAGAATAAGAAATGCGCAAAGAGCCAATCATACGACTGTGCTAATGCCTTCTTCTAAATTTAAACTAGCATTAGCAAAAATTCTTAAAAAAGAGGGCTATGTTCAAGACGTGATTCAATATAAAAAAGGAGTTAAAATAACCCTAGAAGTCATATTAAAAAAAATTGGTGACAATTATGCAATATCTGAAATCAGAAGAGTTAGTAAGCCTGGTCAAAGAAAATATATCAGTAAAAAGAAAATATCAAAAACGCTTGGCGGATATGGACTTTCCATTATCTCAACACATCAAGGCGTTATGACTAATATAGAAGCAAAAGAAAAAGGATTGGGAGGAGAAGTTATTTTTGAAGTGTGGTAGTAAGCGTTTAAACATATAAGCATATAAACATTTTAATTATGAGTAAAATAGGAAAACAGCCAATAAATATACCATCAGGGATTACACTTTCTGTTAATGATGACAACGAAATTGTTGTTAAGGGACCAAAGGGAGAACTTGCCAGAAAGATTGATCCGAAAATGTCTATCAAAGTTAAGGATAATCAGGTCATTGTATCTGTTAAAAACAATTCAAAAAAAAATTATGCCATTTGGGGACTTTATAGAACATTAATTGCTAATATGATCGAAGGAGTAGAAAAAGAATTTGAAAAAAAACTTGAAATACAAGGAGTTGGATATAAGGCAATTCAAAAAGGGAATAATTTGGAACTTAGTCTTGGTTTTTCGCATCTAATAGAATTCAAGGCCCCAGAAGGAATAGAATTTAATGTTGAAAAAAATATTATTACTATAACTGGCATAGACAAGCAACTTGTAGGACAAATAGCTGCTGATATACGAAGCAAAAAGAAGCCAGAACCGTATAAGGGAAAAGGAATAAGGTATTTAGGAGAGCAGGTAAGAAGGAAGGTTGGAAAGAAAGTTGCAGGAACAGGAGAATAGGTCTAAAATTTTCAATTTCTAATTTTTTCTTTCGAGGCGGATCAGTCTTGGGCTGATAATCAATTTTCAATGGCAAAATTTTCAAATTATTTTGGGAATTAGAAATTTTATGAATTTTATAACAAAATATTTTTATGAAAAATAAAGAAATAGCAAAAAGACAAGCTAAAACAAGAAGACATAAACGAGTTCGCTCTAAAATTATTGGAACGGCAGTTGTTCCGCGTTTAAATTTATTTCGAAGCAATAAAGGGCTGTTCGTCCAACTTATTAATGATGATTTAGGAATTACTTTGGCAAGCGCAAGTGAAAAAGAAATTAAAGAAAAGAAAGCAAAAACTGACATTGCAAAAGAAGTTGGAAAATTAATTGCAAAAAAAGCTCAGGAAAAAAATATAAGCAAAGTTATTTTTGATAGAGGCGGTTACAAATATCATGGAAGAGTAAAGGCGGTAGCTGAAGGTGCTCGCGAAGAGGGACTGGTTTTTTAAATTGCTATATTGTTGTATTGTTACGCATGACAATTTAACGATTTAACGATTTAACGATTTAACAATAAATATATTTACGAATATGAACAAAAAAGAAGATTCAACGACTACAAAGACTCCATTTAAAAAAGGCTCATTTAAAAGGAAGAAAAGAGAAAAGCCTGAGTTTGATCAGAAGGTTATTGATGTTGCGCGTGTAACGCGCGTTGTCAAGGGTGGTAAAAGATTTAGTTTCAGAACTGTTGTTATTATTGGAGATAAAAAAGGCAAGGTGGGAGTTGGCGTATCCAAAGGAAAAGATATGAGAATCGCGACTGAAAAATCCTATGCTGATGCAAAGAAAAATCTCATAACATTGAGTTTTTCTGGAAATACAATTCCATATAGAGTTGATCAAAAATTAGGCAGTGCTAAAATTCTTTTAAAACCAGCCGTAAAAGGTAACGGTATCGTTGCTGGTGGCGCAGTCCGAACCGTTGTTTCTTTAGCAGGTGTTAAAGATATTTCCGCCAAGATGCTTGGCTCTAAAAGCAAGTTGAATAACGCCAGAGCGACAATAGAAGCTTTAAAGCAATTTTCCGTAAAGAAAACAAGAGAAATTATTTTAGAATCGGAAGAAAAATCTAAAAGGGAAGCGGAGCAGGTTAAAAATACAGGAAAAGAAGAAAAAAATATCAAAAAAACAGACGAGACTAAAGAGGTGAAAAAGAAGGATGACGTCAAAAAAACAGAAAAGGAAAAATAAATTGTTATATTGCACAAATTGCTATATTGCTAAATTGCTAAATTGTCACGCATAGCACATATTTATAATTACAATTATTATATTATGAGTGACAACTTAACAATAGAACAATTTAACAATTTGATGGTATAACATTTTAGCAATGTAACAATTTAACAATATAATTCTATGCAATTACATCAATTAAAACCAAGTAAGAAAAAAGTAAGGAAGCGAGTCGGTCGTGGCGGACCTCATGGAACTACTGCTACTCGCGGAACAAAAGGACAAAAAGCAAGGTCTGGAAGCGGAAAAGGAAGAAGCTTTGAAGGAACCAAAACTCCGCTATGGCGAAGAACTCCAAAACTGAGGGGATTTAAAAGTATATACGATAAAAATAATGTAGTTAACGTTTCTGCTTTGGAAAATAATTTTCAAGAAGGGGATGTTATAAGCGCTAAAATTTTACTAAAAAAAGGGTTAATAAGCAAAACAAAGCCGAGAGTTAAAATTCTCGGAAATGGGGATTTGAAAAAAAAGTTTATTATTGATGATTGTTTAGTTTCAAAAAGCGCGGAAGAAAAGATCAAGAAAACGGGTGGAGAAATAAGAATCATATAAATAAAAATTATTGTTCCGTTGTTCTACTGCTGTATTGTTGGATTAAGCTGTTGAATGATCAGTAAGCAAAACAAATAACAATTTAACAATATAACAATTTAACAATATAATTCTATGCTTAAAAAACTAGTTCGTGTCTTTAAGGACAAGGAATTAAGAAATAAAATAATATATGTAGCTGCTATGCTTATTATTTTTCGTTTAGCGGCACATATTCCAATTCCGATAGTTGACGCTGACAGATTGAGTGATTTTTTCAAAAGTAACCAGCTTCTTGGTCTTTTAAGCGCGTTTACTGGCGGAGGAATGGAGAATTTTTCATTAGTAATGCTCGGAGTCGGTCCTTATATTACTGCTTCAATTATAATGCAGCTTTTGACAATGATATTTCCGCAAATAAAAGAAATGTATCAGGAAGCTGGAGAAGCCGGAAGACAGAAATTTAATCAATACACAAGATGCGCTACAGTTCCGTTGGCGATGCTTCAAGGTTTTGCAATGATCACTCTCTTAAAGAATCAGGGAATTATTGGAAATATTGATAGATTTGAGATGATTATCGCTATTTCTTTGATTACTGCTGGAACTATATTTTTAATGTGGTTAGGAGAGCTTATTTCAGAAAAGAAAATTGGAAATGGCATCTCATTGATTATTTTTGCTGGTATTGTTTCTGGTATTCCTATGGCAATAAGCCAGACTATCGCTACTATAACTCCGGATAAATATCCGGGTATAATAAGTTTGCTAGTTATGTCTGTTGCCGTAGTTCTTGGAGTCGTGATCATTACAGAAGCGCAAAGAAATATTCCAGTTTCTTACGCGAGGCGTGTTAGAGGAAGCAAAACTTCTGGAGGTGTTTCCACTTTTTTACCGCTTAAGGTTAATTCTGCGGGAATGATACCTCTTATATTTGCTATGTCTATAATGCTTTTCCCTGGAATTGTAGCATCTTTTTTTGTCGGACATTCCAATGAGATAATTAGTAGTTCAGCTTCTTTTATAAGTAATATTTTCCAGCCAGGAAACTTGATCTATGGCATTTTGTATTTTATTATGGTTTTCTTGTTTACATACTTCTATACCTCAATTGTTTTTGATCCTAAGAATGTTGCGGAAAATCTTCAAAAACATGGCGGTTTTGTTCCAGGTATGAGGCCCGGAACAAACACTGCCGAGTATCTTGGAAAGGTCCTAAGCAGAATAACTTTTCTTGGAGCTTCTTTCCTGGGCTTGATCGCGGTAATTCCTTTTATTGCGCAAGGATTAACTAATATAACCACTTTAGCTGTCGGTGGAGCTTCTGTTTTGATCGTTGTGGGTGTTGTTCTTGAATCAATCAGGCAGATTGATTCACAATTGACGATGAGGGATTATGATGAATTGTAGAAATTTTCCCCTTTGGCAAAGGGGGTTGGGGGATTTATTAGAATATATTTTATTTACAGCCTGAATTTATTTCGGGCTGTTGTTTTAAGAATGTCATTCTGAACTTGTTTCATAATCTGTTGTGTCTTAGGTTGTGTCTGTAATTTATTTATTGGAATTTCAGACATGTCATTCCTGCGGAGGCAGGAATTCAGATGAAATTTCTTCAAATATTATTTTAAAATAAAAAAAATTCTAAAAACAAAAACTTTTTTATAAAAAATATATGAAAAAAATTCAACAAGTTTCAATCAAAGGTCTTTTATGCAGAGATAATAAAGTTTTACTTTTAAAAACTCCAACTGACAGATGGAATAAATCGTGAAATAAAGAAAGAGACAGATTTGATTTGTAAGGAGATCGAACTATTTGATATAGAATCTCATATTGATGAAAATGGAGAATTTTGGATTGCGATTGCGTATAAATATAATTATAAATCAGGGAATGTGCAATTAAGTTTTGAGCGTGATAAATTTGAGTGGATAAAAAAACAAGAATTTTCAAAATATAGAGTAGCAGATAAAATACATAGATTTATCAAAAATTATGATACAAAATAAAAAACCAATGAATATTCTATTTTTTGGACCTTCAGGTTCAGGCAAAGGAACGCAAGCTGAAATGCTTGCAAAAAAATATGATCTTAAACGCTTGCAAAGTGGCGCAATACTTCGAAAATGGGCAAAGGAAAAGACGGATTTTGGGAAAAAAGTGCAAGCGGCAATGAACGAAGGATTTGTTCCGTCGGAATGGATCTTTAAAATGACAAAAGAAGAGTTTGCTAAGATTGATAAAGATCAGGGTCTTATGCTTGAAAACTTTTCTCGGATGCTGCCTGAAATAAAGAATTTGTATAATGTCTTATCCGAACTGGATAGAAAGCTTGATTATATTTTTCTAATAGATATAAGCGATGAAGAAGCAATTCAAAGAATGATAAAAAGAGGAACATGCCAAGAATGTGAAAAAGTCGTTGTGCTTGACGGTGGCGTTGAAGAATTAATATGCTCGGATTGCGGAGGAATGATCAGGAAAAGAAAAGACGAAAACATTGAAAGTATAAAAAAAAGACTACATGATTATCATGATAAAACAGCAGAAGTTTTGGATTATGTCAGAAAAAATGATAGACTTATTGAAATAAACGGTGAACAACCAGTTGAAAAAGTCTTTAAAGATATAATTGATCATATAGAAAATAATAAATAATAGAAAACCGGTCATTCTGAACTTGTTTCAGAATCTATTTTCTGTTACAGTGATTAAGCCTATAGATCTTAAAACATTTTGACTAAGATAAAAACGCAAATGCTTTATAAATAAGGATATAATTGAGCTTGCATCGTGGATGAAAAATAATATTAAATAGTATAAATTAAATGCAACATACAAAAGATCCTGAAACAAGTTCAGGATGACAATTAACATTTAAAATATTTAAAAATGAAAAAGAACATCAACATTATCATAATGGGACCGCAAGGCTCTGGAAAAGGGACTCAAGCAAGAATGCTGGCAAAAGAATTTGATTTGCAAATCTTTGAGACGGGAGCCGTTTTGAGAGAATTGGCAAAAAAAGACACAGAAATTGGCAGAAAGATCAATGAAATTATAAATGTAAAAGGAGATATTGTACCATGGGATTTTATGAAAGAGCAAATACTTGGACAAAAATTAGATGAGCTTAGCGCGGACAAGGGAATTATATTTGATGGCACGCCGCGTATTCTGGAAGAAGCCGAATTTTGGGAGAAAAAACTAAAGGAAATTAGTAGAAAAATTGATTATATTTTTTATATTGATGTTTCTAAGGAAGAATCTGTGAAAAGGATCTCTGTTAGAAAACTATGCAAAAAAAATGCACATCCACTGATTGTTGGCAAAGATCTAAACGAAGAAGAAATAAAATGCCCAATTTGTGGCAGTGAAGTATACAGAAGAGAGGATGATACACCTAAAAAAGTTTTAAAAAGATTAGAATGGAACGAAGAGAATATGAAACCGGTTATTGAATATTATGACAATAAGAAGATGATAACCAGAATAGACGGAGAAAGATCAATTGAAAACATAAATAAGGAAATTTTAAGTTATGTGAAGTAAAATTTATCCGAATATAATTCAGTATTGTTTCAGAATTTATTGTATTTTACACTAATCAAACCTATAAATCACAAAACATTTAGCTAGAACTAAAGCACGTTAATTAAAGCAAGCAGAATGGAAAAAATTATTTTAAAGATCAGAAAGCAATTAAAAAATAATGCTGATCTAGAATATAAGAAAAATAGTTATAATTTCTTTAGAGAAGAAATAAGATTATATGGAGTTAGAACGCCTGTTGTCAGGAATATAAGCAAGAATTATTTTTCTGAAATAAAAGATTTAAACAAAAAGCAAATTTTTTCTTTATGCGAAGAACTGTTAAAATCGGGATATATTGAGGAATCTGTTGTAGCTTTTGACTGGGCGTATCGGATAAAAAATCGGTATAAAAAACAAGATTTTAAAATGTTTGAATTGTGGCTTAAAAAATATATTTCTAATTGGGGCCGGTGTGATGATCTTTGTACTCATACTTTAGGATATTTCCTTTTTAAATTCCCGGAATTTTTACCGGAAATAAAACTTTGGGCGAGGTCAAAGAATAGATGGCAAAGAAGAGCTTCTGCTGTTTCATTGATCTATTCATTGAAAAGAAAAGAGCATCTTGATAACGCTTTTTTCATTGCAGATATTCTTTTAGAAGATTATGATGATCTGGTTCAAAAAGGATACGGCTGGATGCTAAAAGAAGCAAGCAGTGTCTATCTCAATGATGTTTTTAATTTTGTAAATAAAAATAAGGAAAAAATGCCAAGAACAGCGCTTAGATATGCGATAGAAAAGATGCCTCAGAAGATGAAAAAAGAGGCAATGAAAAAATAATCAAATTAATGATTTTTAATGCCTAAACAAAAAATAAACATAAAATCAAAATCTGAAATAGAAATTATGAGGGAGAGCGGGAAAATTCTTGCGGAGATCTTGCAACTGCTGGCTTCAAAGGTTGAGCCGGGAATTTCTGGAGACGAATTGGAAAAAATTACTGAGAAAGAGATTGAAAAATACAATGTAATTCCTTCCTTTAAAAACTATAGAATCAGTAAAAATATAGCTCCGTTTCCGTCCGCACTTTGTTTTTCTATAAATGATGAAATTGTTCATGGCTTTCCATTCGGAAAAGTAATAAAAGAGGGAGATATTGTCAGTATTGATATGGGAGTAAAATATAAAGGATTCCACAGTGATAGCGCTTGCACGGTCGGAGCAGGGAAGATAAATAAAAAGGCGAAAAAGCTTATTAAGGTCACAAAAGAATCTTTATTCAAGGGCATAGAACAGGTAAAACCTGGAAATAGGACAGGGGATATCGGATATGCCGTGCAAAAACACGCCGAAAAGAATGGTTTTTCTGTTGTCAGAAATTTGGTTGGACATGGTGTTGGCAGATCAATTCACGAACCGCCGGAAATTCCGAACTTTGGCAGCAGAAGAACTGGCTTGAAATTGTACCCCGGGATGACTTTTGCGATAGAACCAATGTTAAATGAGGGTAATTATTATATAAAATGCGATAATGACGGCTGGACAATCAGAACAAAAGATGGAAAATTATCTGCGCATTTTGAACACACTGTTGCTGTGACAAATAATGGGTGTGAGATTTTGACGAGGTAACTGTCATTGCGAGGAGCCTGAATGAGCGTAGCGAATGAGATGGCGATACCGTACTAAATACGGCATAAACTCCGCAATCCCGTGATTAAATTCATTGTCCATAGCTACGGGATTGCTTCGTTGTTCTACGGAGCTTCTCGCAATGACAGCGTATATTAAATTTATGAAAATACTTGCAATAGATTATGGAAATAAAAGAGTTGGACTGGCCATTTCAGACGAAAACGGAAAATTAGCTAGTCGTTTTTTGACGCTTGAAAACAAATCTTTAGGAAGTTTAATAAAAGAAATAAAGAATATTATTTTAGAAAAAAATGTTTCAAAAATAATTCTTGGCATTCCAGTAGGTTTTGATGGAGAAAGCGCGCAAACTAGAAATATTAAGAAATTTGCTGTTGAGTTAGGTCAAAATATTGATATACCGATCATAGAAATAAATGAAATTTTTACTTCCAAAATGGCAGAAGAAAATCTTTTAAACGCGGACATTAAAAGAGAAGAAATAAAAAAAATAATTGATCAAGAAGCCGCAAGGATAATACTACAAGATCATTTGGATAATAAGGATGTATTATAAGAATTATTTAGAAATTTTTGCCAAAATAAAATGTTATTTTGCTTTAAGCTTAATTATGGTAAAATAAGATTATGAAGGATGGTAACCTTTTTAAATAAATTTATTAAGAAAAAAATATGACTACTAAAAACAAAAGGGAAAACATTTTCTTTCAGCTTAGAAAAGATCTTGTAAGCGGAACTTGGGTTTTGTTTTCAACCAAAAGAGACAAGCGTCCTGATTTTTTTAAAAAAGAAGAAGAGAAGAAAGAAGGTCTGGAAAATATAAAAAACTGTCCGTTTTGCAAAGAGAAGATAACCGACCAGGAGAAAGACGTATTGGTGTATGCGAAAAATGATGGAGATTGGAGTTTAAAGGTTTTTCCAAACAAGTTTCCAGCTCTTTCGTCTGAATATAAAGATATAAACAAAAGAGATCATGGGCCGTTTGAAGTGATTGATGGAGTAGGGTATCACGAAGTTCTTGTAACCGAAGATCATAAAAAAGACATTCCAGATATGGAAATTATACAGATTGCTGAAATTTTAGATGCATATCAGGAAAGATATTTGGCCTTAATGAATAGAAAGCATATCAAATATGTTTCTATATTTAAAAATTATGGTCATGAAGCAGGCGCTTCAATAGAACATCCTCATAGTCAAATCGTTGCTATGCCTATAATTGACCCTGATGTTTTTAGGAGTATAAACGGCAGTGAGAACTATTTTAATGCTCACAAAGAGTGTGTTCATTGCGCGATGATCGAGTGGGAAAAAGATAGCGGAAAAAGACTGCTTTTTGAAAATGAGGAATTTGTAGCTGTTTGTCCTTTTGTTTCAAGAGTACCCTTTGAGATGAGGATCTATCCTAAGAGGCACTTATCGTATTTTGAAAGAATTACCGATGAACAGAAAGTAAAATTGGCAGAAGCGATGAAATTTTGCTTGTCAAAATTGAAAAAGAATTTAAATGATCCTGCTTATAATTTGTTTTTACATACAGCGCCATGCAACGGACAGATATATGATCATTATCATTGGCATTTTGAAATATTCCCAAAGACAAATATTTGGGCTGGTCTCGAGCTTAGTACTGGAATAGAAGTTTGTTCAATAATTCCAGAAAGAGCGGCGAGGATGTTGAGGGAATAATAAAGAGGATTTTCTATTATTCTACTGTCATTGCGAGGAGGCTGAACGAATGAAGCGAGAGAAAAGCTGACGAAGCAATCCCGTAACTATGCACAATGAATTTAATTATGGGACTGCGAAGCCTGTGCCGTACTTGATATGGTAGCATTCCAATACGCTATCGCTTCGTTCCATTCCTCGCAATAGATAATAAAAATTAGAAATTAATCTTGTATTTTTTATGGACATATCATCTCTGTTTAATAATTTCCCTCCCGAATTAGCTACTTTTATAGTCTCAATGCTTCCTATTTCGGAATTAAGAGGCGCAATCCCGCTTGCGATCGGTGTTTATCATTTGAATCCGGTTGAAGCGTATTTTTTGGCAGTAATTGGAAATATGATCCCTGTTATTTTTATTTTGAAATATATTGATCCAATTTCAAAATATTTAATGTTCAAATCAAAATCTTTTAATAAATTTTTCACTCTACTTTTTGAACATACCAGAAGAAAGCATAATGGAAAATTTGAAAAGTGGGGAGCATTAGCGCTTATAACTTTTGTCGCCGTTCCTCTTCCAGTTACAGGAGGCTGGAGTGGCGCGCTTGCCGCTTTTGTTTTTGGAATTCCGTTTAAAAAAGCACTGCCGTTAATTTCTCTTGGAATCATGATTGCGGGGGTGATTGTGACGGGCTTGAGTTTGGGAGTTTGGGGATTTTAAAATTTTTATTGTTCTTAAAATAAAAATATGGAAAGATTATTAGACAGATTTAAAGATCTTGTTAAAACTAATTTTGGAAATGAAAAAATTGCTACAGAATTTTTACATAGACTAAACAAGGGAAATATAACAAAAGACGAAGATTCTGAAAGTCATTTTTGTGTTTATTTTGCAGCATATGATTTGAAACAAAAACAATTATTTATAGGTCATCACAAGAAATCTGGGTTGTTGCTGTTTAATGGAGGACATATCGATAAGGGCGAATTTTCAACAGAAGCGGTAGAAAGAGAAATAGAAGAGGAATGGGGCATTAAAATACAAGCAAACAGTATTGACGATCCACGTTTGCTTACTATAACTGAAATTGACAATCCGACAAAACAAACTTGTAGAAGACATTATGATATTTGGTATTTTATCTCTGTGAACAAAGATGAGTTTTTTCCTTCTCGGGAAAATCTTAGTGTAGAATTTTATGATATTAAATGGATGACCTCTGCTGAAGCAAAACGTATAGTGATCGAGCCTGGTATTCTCAAAGCTATAAAATTTTTAGAAGAAAAAGTTTTTGTTTAATATAATGATAAATTCTAGTCTGAATAGTAAAGTCGTTGTTTTTACAGAGAGAGAGATAACAGTTAATAAGTATTAATAATCTTTATGAAAAAAGTATATTTAGATCACGCAGCAAGTACACCAATGGACAAAGAAGTACTAGAAGAGATGATGCCTTATTTTATAGAAAAATTTGGTAATCCCTCAAGTATTCATCAATTCGGACAAGAAGCAATGGAAGCAGTTGATAACGCAAGAGCTCAAGTTGCTGATTTTTTGCATTGTAGCACGAGCGAGGTCATTTTCACAAGCGGTGCGACGGAAAGTAATAATTTGACCATAAAAGGAGTCCTTAAGGCGACCCAGATTGAAAATCCACATATAATCACTTCAGCCATTGAACATCACTGTGTTTTAAATGCTTGTGAAATGGAACAGAAAGAGGGAAGAGAGGTGACATTTCTCAAAGTTGATAAAGATGGTCTTATTAATCCAGAAAGTGTGAGAAAGGTGATCAAAGATAATACGATTTTAGTGTCAATTATGTATGCAAACAATGAAGTCGGAACGATCGAGCCGATCGCTGAAATAGGGGAGCTGTTGAAAGAAATAAATTCAGAAAGAGAAAAAAATAAACTGCCAAAAGTTTATTTTCATACTGACGCAGTTCAGGCGGTGAATTATCTTGATTGCAACGTTGATATTTTAGGAGTTGACTTGCTTTCTTTGTCAGGCCATAAAATTTATGGGCCAAAAGGAGTTGGAGCTTTGTATGTTAGGCAGGGGACTAAAATAAAATCCATTCAGCAGGGCGGGGAGCAAGAACATAATTTTCGCGCTGGAACTCACAATGTGCCGGGAATTGTCGGACTTGGAAAAGCAATTTCTTTAGTTTCTGAAAATAGAAAGAAGATGGAAGAAACGAGAAAATTACGAGATTATTTTATTGATGAAGTTTTAGAAAATATCACAGGTGCAAACCTGAATGGTCCAAAAGAATTTCGTTTGCCGCATAATATCAATATGAGCTTCAAAGGAGTTGAAGGTGAAAGCCTTCTTATGATGCTTGATGCTGACGGAATCGCTGTTTCAACCGGTTCTGCATGTTCATCGGCATCTCTTGCCCCATCGCATGTCCTTTCCGCGATGGGAATACCGCCAGAGATTGCCCATGCCAGCATCAGATTCACCCTTGGAAAAGATACAACAAAAGAAGATATTGACTATACTCTAAAAGTTTTAGTTGAGAAAGTGAAAAGATTGAGAGATATTTCTGGAATGCGATAAACAAATATTGTAAAAAGAAAAATGTGAAAAGTTTTAAAATTAAAAAATAACGATTTATCCAAATCGTTATAGTGGCATAATTGCACTTGAGTCACTGGTGTAAATTTTTATTTTTTGTGTTTTGCCGTTTCCTGTGTCGATCTCTATTATCACAAAACCATAGCCTGTTTTTACTACTTTTACACTAACAAACGCTTTGTCTTCTGCTGTTAATTGTCCATTTACTATCATTTTTTTAACTCCCTTTCTCCCTCGTAATTAATATACTAACAGTGTAATATATATTTGTCAAAAAATGATGCTATTAACTCATATTATAATTCATTACGATGAGATCACATTAAAGGGTGGTAATAGGCCCTTTTTTGAGCGTGTGTTATTAAATAACATAAAGGAGTTTTTAAAGAACATAAAATACGATAAAATATATAAAGATGGCGGAAAATTTGTGATAGATATAAGTAAGACGGATTCTAAAACTGGAACTCAAAATATAGAAAAAATTCTAAAAAACATTCCCGGGATCTCTAATTTTTGTTTCGCAATTTCAGTAGAAAAGGATATTAAAATGATCGGTGAAGAAACTGTTAAGGCAGTAAGGTCGTATTTAGAAAAAAATAAAGTAGAAACTTTTAAAATTGAGGCAAGAAGGTCTGATAAGGAATTCGAATTTAAGTCTCCAGAGATAAATTATAAAATAGGAGAAGCAGTTTTTGAAAATACGGAATTGAAAGTTGATGTGCATAACCCCGAGTTAGAAATAATTGTAGATGTCGGACATAGGCAGTGTTTCATATATTTTGAAAAAATTAAGGGGATTGGCGGACTGCCGGTTAATGCGGCAGGAAAATTAGTAAGTTTGCTTTCCGGAGGAATAGACAGTCCTGTCGCCAGTTATATGATGATGAAAAGGGGAGCAAGAATAATCTTTGTCCATTTCAAGAATAAAACTATCAATAATACCGGCGATGATAAAATAAAAAGTTTAGTTAAGGAGCTAAGCCGTTTTCAGGGGAATTCAAAATTGTATATTATTCCTTTTGAAGAATTTCAAAAAGAAATTATCGCTAAAATTCCGTCTAAAAACAGGATGATAGTTTATCGAAGAGTCATGTTTAAATTGGCGGAAATGATTGCGAAGAAAGAAAAGGCAAAAGGATTTGTAACTGGAGATAGTTTAAGTCAAGTTGCCTCACAAACACTTGATAATATTGGTGTTATCTACAACTCTGTGAATTTGCCAATATTTTCGCCTTTAATCGGAATGAATAAACAAGAAATTATTGACTTGGCTCTAAAAATAAGAACTTACGAAACATCGATTATTCCATATCAGGATTGTTGTAGCTTTTTAATTGCCAAACATCCAGAGACAAAAGCTAGACTTGAAGATATTCTAAAACAGGAAGAAAATTTAGAAATTAGTAAAATTGCAGAAAGGATCATAATTAAGATAAGATCAGAGGTGATCTAATTAAAGGATTTAGATTACAGTTTTTGCGGACAATAATAAAAGCAGAGAATATATAAAATTATCTCTGCTTTTATTGTGTATACTTTTCTAATAATTCTTTATTCACACCCCAAAGAAGAAAGGCAATCTGCTATTTGGTCTGCTGGTAAGCTATTGCATAAAGAACAGTCTATTCCTATATCTTCAGAAGGATCTAGATCTTTAATTGTCATATCTTCTATATTATTAGGATCAATAAAATCAATTCCTTCCGGAATTTCAAATATTTTTTCCTTAACGATCCATGGCTTGCAATTAGTAACAGGCATTTCATAATCGATCATTTCTGTTTCCTTAGGCGCGGCCTGTTCTGAATCCATTTCATCCATTCTGATTTTAAATCCTTGCATTATTCCTCCTATAGTGCTGTCCCCCCAAACATATCCATATTCTCCGTCAGAAACCATATACAAGTTTTTTTGTGTTTCTCCCGCCATACCAGGCACGGGGTTTTTCATGTTGTAATCAAGCCTTATTCTCTTTCCTGAAATATACATTATGGTCTTTATTTCATTATCTTCCCCAACCTTATAAGTGGTTTCACATATTAAATCAGTCCCCATTTTTCCAGAAAAGAAGTCTCTCAAAGTTCCTTCTTGTGTCAGTTTATTGCCTTCAGTATTGTCTTTTGGGTCATATGAACTAGAATTATCTGCATTACCATCAGAGTGACATCCTGGGTCTTTTTCATCAATTAATTCATCCTGATCATTATCAATACCATCAGAGCATTGGTAAACTTGCGCTATGTTTCTATTTCTATTCTCTGTATCGTTAACCGATCTACCTCCAATTATAGCCGCAACAGTTCCAACTATAAATATAACTCCGCCGATTAGTAATATTTTTTTATCCATATTATTTTCATTATCTAATTATGTTTGCATGATAGCATAAAAAAGCTTTTAAATCAATTCAAAATATTTAGAACATTCTCACTTTTCGTTCTACAACTTCGTAATTTTTTACTTTTTAATCCTAAACAAATTTTTAAAATAAGTCCAGTGCCAAAGAGTATGGAATATTGAGATCACAAACATTGCGATGCCAATTTCAACATGCCAGAACAAGATATTAAACGGCAAAGGAATTGCTATGCCAAAATTAATTTTTATCACCAATAAAATGCCAAAAATTCCTGAAACAAGGAATGTTAATAATAATAGCACATTCCAAATTTTGCGATGACTGACAATGCTGACAATTTTCTTTTTGGATAGAATATGGGTAATAAAATATAGTAAAATTAAAACCAGCGAAATTGACAGAAGATGATATGTCGTCGCTAGCTG
>JAGLOZ010000051.1 GCA_023137595.1 Minisyncoccota bacterium
ATTCTATTTTAATTTTATTTATAATGATAAATTCAAACTGGTTTCATCTTCCGAATTTATTGAAGATGTTGAGAATGATCCCATTATTATAATTTCAGGACTTTCCAAAGCATGGCGCTATTCGGGATGGAGAGTCTGTTGGGCGTTGGGGCCAAAGGAAGTGATGGAGTCTGTCACAGCGGTTGGTTCATTTTTAGACGGAGGAGCGAACAATCCTTTGCAGAGAGCGGCTATTAAATTGGTAAACGAAAAAAATATTTTGGAAGAAAGCCGCATTATTCAGAAGGTTTTTAGGCAAAAACGAGACTATATGATAAGAAGGCTTGAGTTGATGAATATTATGATAAGCAGCAAGCCGGAAGGAGCGTTTTATATTTGGGTAAATCTTGAAAACCTGCCAACGGAAGTCAATAGCGGATTAAAGTTTTTTGAGCGAATGCTAAAAGAAAAAGTTGTTGTTGTGCCCGGAAAATTTTTTGATTTAGATCCTCACAAAAGCAGAAAAAAGAAAAATTTTGAAAAATATGTCAGATTTAGTTACGGTCCGAAAATAGAAATTTTGAAAAGGGGATTGGATAGAATAGAAAATGTTTTAAATAAATGTAAATGAATTCACCTAAATTATATATTGGATAGGTTCAAGCCTTCGCTTGAACTTGAAATGGCTTGGGCAAAGGATTAAAGCGAGGGCTTTAATTTACCCGACAGAAAAAGCGAGGAAGTCTTAAAATAATAATAAAAAAACAATGAGTGAAAAAACAGCTTTTCAAAAAATTATTGAAGAACATTTAATGAAAACTTTTTCTGACGGAAGAATGGCGCTAAGACTTGATTGGGTCTGGGGGCATGAAATTACGACTCCAAACGCCATTCTTGATATGAAAGCGCGTGGCTGTGATGTGGTGTTTGATCCGAACAAGATCAAGACAATGATCGATCACGTCAATCCTGCGAACGATACTGCTTCGGCTACGCAAGGAAAAATTATACGCGAATGGAGCGGAAAACACGACATTGAATTTCTTGATGTCGGTCGAAACGGAATTTGCCATGCCATTATTCCTGAGAAGGGGTGGATATTCCCCGGTCAAATTGGTATTATGGGAGACAGTCATACATGTACTCATGGCGCTTTCTGTTCTTTTACGATTGGCGTGGGCACAACGGATCTAGAGAACGGCATTATCAGCGGGCTTTGGATTTGTCCGCCGCAAAAAGTTATTCGTGTAAATTTTAACGGAAAGTTGCCGGCGAATGTTTTTTCCAAAGATCTTATTCTATCGCTTATAAACAAAATAGGAGTTAAGGGCGCGACAAATGCCGTACTTGAATTTGGCGGTACGGTAATTGATGAGATGAGCATGGAAGGTAGAATGACAATTGCCAATATGGCAATAGAAGCGGGAGCGACTTCAGGAATGATGATGATCGATCGGCGTACGCTTGAATATCTTTGGCCTGCTGTTGTGAAAAAATATAACAAGGAAATTTCTTTTGATCAGGCGCTTGCCGATCTTCAGCGCTTTAACAGTGATGAGGGCGCGGCGTATGATCAGGTAATTGAGATCAATGTTTCAGATATGGTTCCGGTTATCACAAACAATTATTCACCGGGTGATGTTGTGAATGTTTCAGAGCTTATTGGCAAGAAGATAGATCAGGTATATATCGGTTCTTGCACAAATGGCAGGATCGAGGATTTGAGAATTGCGGCTGGTATTTTTAGCCAATTAGGAGGCAAAGTGGCAGACAATGTGCGCTGTATAATTGTGCCTGCTACCAGACATATCTACGAGAGAGCATTGAAAGAGGGACTGCTTGAAACATTCATAAAAACCGGCTGTTTTGTGAGCGGTCCGACTTGCGGCGCTTGTCTTGGAATGAGCTGCGGAATTCTTGCGCCGGGCGA
This sequence comes from Minisyncoccota bacterium, assembly GCA_023137595.1. Lineage (GTDB taxonomy): Bacteria > Patescibacteriota > Minisyncoccia > JAHIHE01 > JAGLIN01 > JAGLOZ01. The sequence continues at coordinate 1,910 of JAGLOZ010000051.1, forward strand.
AGTTTGTGTTTCCACTACAAATCGTAATTTTCCGGGACGGATGGGTGAAGGAGGAATGGTGCATCTGTCATCGCCGGCAGTCGCTGCTCTCTCAGCCATTAAAGGAAAAATAAGCGAGCCGACGATTGAAATGTGCGATCGCGCGCGGGAAGACAACCAAGTCATCGGTCTGTCTGAAAAAGAAGCGGTTCGGTCAACTGACTGGAAAGAGAAAGTATTTGAGGAGCCTGACTATGGCAGCCTCTTAGAACTTACCGATGAAAAGAGGCATAAAGATTTTTCAGGCAAAGTATTCTATCTGCCTTTTGCGAATATTGATACCGATCAGATTATTCCCGCAAAATATTTAACAGAAACAAAAAAGTCTGCTTTTGGCAAGCACTGTTTGGAAGCTGTTCAGGCATCTTCAATAGACAGGTCTCAGATATATGTTTCACAGGTAATTGTTGCAGGTGAAAACTTTGGCAGCGGATCTTCCAGGGAACATGCCGTGTGGGCTTTGGAAAGCGCGGGCATTAAATGTGTTGTTGCTCCGAGTTTTGCGCGTATTTTTGAAACAAATATGTTTACAAATGGGCTTCTTTGCATTACTCTTTCAAAGGAGATAATTGATTCTCTTTTTAGTGAAAAGCCGAAAGAGTTGTTGATCGATTGGGAAAAAGGAATTGTGAAGTGGAACGCGGAAAACAGCGCTAAATTTGAAATTTCCGAATATCAAAAAGATCTTATCAGAAGCGGCGGGAGCGTTGGTATGATGCTTAATCTTGCCTCGGAGCTACAAATAGAGAAAAAACAACTAACTAAATAAATGTAAAAATATGATGAAAGAAAAAAGAATTGCTCTTATTAAGGGCGACGGATCAGGACCGGAAATGATAGATGCGGCATGCGCCGTTGCTGTTGAAGCGGCCAAAAAAGATGGGATTCAAATTATATTTGAAGAAACGCCTATGGGCTGGAACGCTTATGAAAAATATGGCGATACGCTACCGGATGAATCGCTTAAAAAGGCTGTGGAAATAGGTATTGTATTTCTTGGCGGAGTAGGTGATCCGAAATTTGATGAGACGATCGGTGTCAAAAATCCGGAAATGAAACCGGAAGCAAGAGCTCTACTTGCTTTGAGAAAAGAAATGAAACTTTTGCTTAATTTTCGACCTATAGTCTATCATAAGTCGCTGGCGCATCTGGCCAGAGTAAAACCGGAGAATATTCCTTCTGAAGGCGTGGAGCAAATATTTATTCGTTTTCTTCTGGAAGACAGTTATTTTGGAACAACGGATCTTATAGATGAAATTAACGAAAACGATCGCGCGCGTCTTGGCATTAAGTCAAAAGATAATGTTATCGGTAATGAAGAAATTATAACGGAACTTTCTTATTATAGAAAAGAAACGGTAGAAAAATATTTTAGAGAGGCTTTTTCCTACGCACGAAGTAAAAAACTTCCGCTTATTTCCATTGATAAGGCGAACGTTATGTCTCGCTATGATTTTTGGCGAAAGATAGCCACAAAAATTGGAAAAGAGGAATTTCCCGACGTGCCTCTCTCACATCAATATGTTGATTCGGCAAATGCTTTGTTATTCACTCCCGCGAGGCTTCATGGCGTTATCGCTTGTGGCAACGAGCATGGCGATATTCTGTCAGATGGTGCCGCCGCAGCTTTTGGCAGTATGGGAATGATGTGCAGTTCGGCTATTAATCCTGACAATGGCGCGGCTGTGTTTGAGAGCGGCGCGGGAACAGCTCCTTCTCGAGCCGGTCAAGACAAAGCCAATCCGCTTGGCCGTATTCTTACTGCCGCAATGATGCTGAGGCACATTGGTGCCGTAAATGGCGCGTCCGCCATTGAAGAGGCAGTAAATAATATTTTGAAAGATGGCTATCGCACAGCAGATCTTTTTTCCGCTACTGATGATCCAAACAAACTTCTTGGAACATCGGCGACGGGAAAGATGGTTATCTCATATATTTAAGGATTAATTTTATCGTTAAAGAATTTTGATATCTGTATCTTGCTAGAGAAGAGGCAATGCCTCGTTCCTACTTTGTTCGCGCTTCGCGCCTGTGTTTGTAAAGCTTGATTTAAAGCATAGGAATTTCAATATTTCGGAGTCCTGACGAGAGTCAGGAAGAAATATCACAATTCTTTTGAAATTCGCCAATCTTGCGTATGAACGCAAAATCTTGCGTTCCTACTCACTTTCGTGAGGATTACAATTCACATTTCGCGTCTGTGTTTGTAAAACCTAATTTATTTTTGTTACCAAAAAAATTATACTATCCTTAAATCTAACTCTTAATATAAGCTGATGAAAAATATAAAAATTTTTGACACTACTTTACGCGATGGCGAGCAGTCTCCCGGTGCTAGTTTGAATATAGCAGAAAAAATTCAAATCGCTTTGGCTTTGGAAAAAATGGGGGTTGATATCATTGAAGCTGGTTTTGCTATCGCTTCACAGGATGATTTTAAGGCAATAAATAAGATCGCCGGGAAAATTAAAAAAAGCACAGTTTGCTCTTTGGCGCGCGCTAAAAAAGAAGATATTGAAGCGGCATATCAAGCGATAAAACCAGCTAGAAAAAAAAGAATCCATACCTTTTTGGCGACTTCTGATGTGCATTTGAAGTACAAACTTAAAATGACAAAGACTCAGGCGTTAAGACAGATCGAAAAAATGGTTAAGCTTGCCAAAGATAAGGTTGATGACGTGGAATTTTCTCCGGAAGACGGATTCCGCACCGAGCCGAAATTTCTTTTTAAGGCTGTTGAGGTCGCGATTCTGGCTGGCGCTACCACAGTGAATATTCCGGACACTGTTGGTTATGCCACGCCCCGCGAATTCGGTGAACTAATCGCGGACATTTGCAAAAATGTTCCGAATATTAAAAATGTCGTTATTTCCGCGCATTGCCATAATGATCTGGGAATGGCAACGGCCAATTCGCTTGCCGCCGTTAAAAATGGAGCGGGACAGATCGAATGCACCGTTAATGGTTTAGGGGAAAGGGCGGGAAACGCCGCCTTGGAAGAGGTGGTAATGGCGCTGAAGACAAGAAAAGATTATTTTAAATCTGTCACAAATATTAAAACAAAAGAAATTGCTACCGTTTCAAAACTGGTTTCCAATTTGACAAGTATTTCCGTGCAGCCGAATAAAGCGATCGTGGGCGCTAACGCTTTTGCGCATGAAGCGGGAATTCATCAGCATGGCGTATTAAGCAAGAAGGAAACATACGAAATAATGGAAGCAGAGGATATTGGCTTGAAATCCAATGAATTGGTACTTGGCAAGCATTCAGGAAAACATGGGCTTGCTTACAGGCTAAAGAATCTGGGTATCACCTTGGATAAAAAACAAATGAAAGAAGTGTTTGAAAGATTCAAAGAGCTGGCTGACAGAAAGAAAAAGATCTATGATGAGGATCTATTGGCCTTGATCTCTGACCAGTTGAAGACGGAAGAACAAAAATATAGCCTGGAATTATTACAGGTTGTCTGTGGTAATAAAACAAAGCCGATGGCGATGGTAGGTTTGAAGGATAGCAAGGGAAAAAACGAAGAAATCTCTGTAATCGCCAACGGTCCGATTGATGCTGTTTATCGCGCGATTGACAGAATTACCAAAAATAAAGCGGAGTTGCTGGAATTTTCTATAAAAGCTATTACTTCCGGTAAAGACGCTCAGGCGGAAGTTTTCACTAAAATTAGAAAAAACAAACGAATCTATTCCGGTTATGGCGCTTCTAATGATATTATCTTAGCTTCCGCTAAATCATATTTAAACGCGTTGAATAACAGTTTATAGGATCCATTCTTTCATTGACACTTTTTAGAAAATTAGATATATTTATATTATAAACAGGCATTGAAAATTTTGAAAATGAAACCAGATCTATTTGCTAATATTATTGCTATTGTGGTCGCAACTTAAGCGGTTGGTTTTGTTTATTCCAAAAACAAGCTAACCGCGAAAAGCGGTTTTTTTATTTGAACTCTTGGGACTTATAGATAGGAACTTCTGAAAAACGCAGTTTTTGTCATTCCCGCGGAGGCGGGAATCCAGGATTTAAAGCAAAAAATAAATTATGAAAGAGGAATTTATTAGTTTTTCAGAGTTTCCTATATTATTTATCCAAACGCGTAAGATATTCTATGTTTTAAATTAAAATTATGTCAAAAAATAATCAAGAATTTTACAAGCTTAGATGCATAAAATGCGGGAAAATATTTAAAGAAGAAGATACGACGAGCAATTGTTTGTTCTGTGGTAATCCGCTTGATGTTAAGTATGATTATGATTATATAAAAAGCAGATTAAATTTTTATGCTCTTAAGAACGCTCCAATTTCTGCCGCAAAATATCTAAGTCTCTATCCGATTAATGATCTGAGCAAGCTTGTGAGTCTGGATGAAGGAGGGACTCCGCTTCGAAAAAGCAAGAAAATTGCCAAAAAACTTGGTTTGAATAATCTATATTTCAAAGATGAAACATTAAATCCCACGGGCGGATTTAAAGACAGAGGCACAATGGTGGAAATTACAAAAGCGTTGGAATTGGGGGCAAAAGCCGTGGTCGTTGCTTCTGCCGGCAATATGGCAGCTTCTGTCGCGGCATATGCCGCTCAGGCTGAAATTCCCGCTTATGTTTTGGTGCCGGAAGGGACTCCGATCGGAAAGTTAGCTCAGATCTTAGCTTATGGAGCAAGGTTAATTCAGGTAAGAGGCACTTACAGCGAATGCGCGAAATTGGCGGAAGAAATAGCTAAAAAACATAATTTTTATCTAGCGGGAGATTACGTTTTTAGAGGAGAGGGGCAGAAGTCGCAAGGCTTTGAGATCGTAGAACAGCTTTTTTGGCGATCGCCTGACTATCTGATCGCGCCTATCGGTTGTGGAACTAATATTGCCGCCATATACAAGGGGATCAAAGAAATGTACAAGCTTGGATTTATAAACAGGCTTCCAAAAGTAATCGGCGTTCAGCCCGAAGGAGCTAATGTAGTCGTTGAAGCTTTCAAGAAAAAATCCAGAAAAATGAAAGCAATTGAAAAACCAAATACAGTTTCCTCCGCAGTGGCAGTGAGTTATCCGTTGGACGGGCTTAAGGTTTTAAGCGATATCTATGAATCAAAAGGTATGGCTGTAGAGGTAACAGATGAAGAAACTTTGATAGCTGAAAAAGAGATGGCAAAAGAAGAATCAATTTATGTTGAACCTGCTTCCGCGCTTCCGCTTGCCGGTTTGGAAAAACTGGTTAAGAAAAACAAGATAAAAAAAGATGATGTTGTTGTCTGCATCGCAACTGCCAGCGGGCTTAAGGATCCTGTTACGATGCTTCGCATATTGCCTTCACCTCCTTCAATAGAACCTAAAATGGACGAAGTAGATAAGTTTTTGAAGATGAAGCTTTATAACATTCAAGGAACAGTCGAGAAAGACAAGGTAAAAGTTTTATGGAAGAAAAATCCAGGTAGAAAACAGTTATTACAAACTGTAAAAAAACAATTAAACATTAATATTGATAAAGATTATTTGAATATACTTTATGAAGAAGTTGATAAATTTTTTATGAAAGGAAAGAAAATGGCTAAGTCTGATCTGCAGCATATTGTTGAAGATATTCTAAAAATGGTTCCAGATTCAAAAAAGATTATTAAAATTGAAGATTTTCAAGTTAATACATCAAAAAATAAAAAAGCGCAGGCTGAAGTTATAATTTCAATTAAAGGAAGGAAAACCAGTACAGGTAATGCGAAAGGAGTCGGACCGGTTGACGCGATTATGAATGCGGTAAAAAAGATCGTTGTCAAAGAAAATTTAATGAAATATTGGCTTACTGATTATGATGTAAAAATCGATCAGAGTGGAACAGACGCGACGGTTGAGGTTTCCATGGAGCTAAAAGACGGAAAAGACAACAAGGCAATCGGAACAGCAACCTCTCCCGATGTTATAGTTGCTTCAATTGAAGCATTTGAAAGAGGATATAATGTGTTGTATAATAAATAAACAACAAAAGAAATATGCTGAAATATTTATTAATATCAGGAAGTCCTAGAAACGGAAACACAGATTTTATTTTATCAAACTTGTATAATTATATTGGCAACAAAGACAAAGAGTTAATATTTTTAAGAAATAAAAAAATTGGGCATTGTGTGGGATGCTTACGGTGCGGTGATAATTCAAAATGTATTATTAGAGATGATATGGATGTGATTTTGAGAAAAATGCTTGAAGCCGAAGTTATGATATTCGGAATTCCTAATTACTTTGAAAATGTGCCTGGGTTGTTTAAAGATTTTATTGACAGAACTCATCCATTTTATAAATTTAAATTATTGAAAAATAAAAAATTATTTTTTATTATGATAGGGGGCGGTAATACAGAAGGAACAAAAAAATATTTGTTTAAAAATATAGAAGGATTTATCAAACATCAAGAATTAGATTTAATTGATTTATATCTTTTTCAAGCTTTAGGAGCCAAGGATCTAGAGCAAAATAAAAATGCATTAAATAAAATTAAAAAAATAGCAATAAAAATAGAATCACTGTAAACATTACTAAAATATTAATTCATAAATATGCCAAGCTTAGATTGGAAAAATTTGGGTTTTAATTATATTAAAACAAAATATAATATAAGATGCTATTATAGAAATGGAAAATGGGGTGAAACCAATGTGACAGATTCTGAGAATATAACGATGCATATGGCGGCAACTTGTCTTCATTATGGACAGGAATGTTTTGAAGGATTGAAAGCATTTAGGGGTAAAGATGAAAAAGTCAGAATATTCAGGCTTGATGAAAATGCGAAAAGACTGAAAAATTCAGCTCGTGAAATTTGTATGCCCGAAGTTCCTGAAGATCTTTTCAGGAGAGCAGTCATTAGGGCTGTTGAATTGAACAAAGATTTTGTTCCTCCTTATGAATCTGGCGCATCTTTATATATTAGGCCATTTTTAATTGGAACTGGAGAAAAGGTAGGGCTTCAGCCATCTGACGAATATCTGTTTATGGTTTTTGTCAATCCGGTCGGTCCATATTTCAAAGATGGATTCAAGCCGATAGATCTGTTGATCGATCAAGATAAAGACAGAGCCGCTCCTCTTGGAGTTGGTCATGTGAAGGTTGGAGGAAATTACGCGGCAACTTTGCAATCTTTAGGTGGCGCTCATAAAAAAGGATATGACTCGGTTTTATACCTTGATCCGAAAGAAAAAAAATATATCGATGAATGCGGTCCGGCGAATTTTTTTGCGATAAAAGATGATATATATATTACGCCTGAGTCAAAGTCAATTTTGCCGTCAATCACCAACAAAAGCCTGATCACAATTGCCGAAGATCTGGGAATGGAAATTCAAAAAAGAAAAGTGGAGTTTTCAGAATTGGCTCACTTTGATGAAGTTGGCGCGTGCGGAACGGCGGCAATTATCGGTCCGGTGAAAAAAATTGTTGATGAAAAATCAGGAAAAGTTTTTGAATATTGCAAGGACGGAAATCCCGGCCCAATTTCCACAAAATTATACAACAAGCTTCGCGCGATTCAATATGGAGATGAAGAGGATGAATATGGGTGGGTGACGATTGTGGATTAAATATTAATATAAAGATATAATGGTGTTATTCTAAATTTTTCTGCCATTCTGAATTTGTTTCATAATCTTTCATATGCTATGTCTAATTCAATACATATGATTATGTGAAATTCACAAAAAACAAAATTTGAAAAAAATGACAAAAAATGACAAAAAGGAACATTTATAATTAAATTAATCTAATTCTAACTATGAACCTACCATCTCAAAAAATTAAAAAAGATATTGCAACAATGCCTCATAGAGCTCTTTTAAGGGCGTCAGGCTTGAAAGATGAAGATTTCAAGAAGCCTTTCATTGGTGTTGCCAATTCTTTTAATGATATAATTCCGGGACATATTCATTTGAATAAATTAACCGAAGAAGTCAAGAGAGGAATTAAGGATGCCGGGGGAGTGCCGTTTGAATGGGGAGTCCCGGGAGTTTGCGACGGCATTGCGATGTATGTTGAAATGAGACTGTCTTTGCCAAGTCGCGAGCATATTGCCGATAATATTGAAATTATGACTCTTTCTCACTCTTTGGACGGATGGGTGGGTGTGACAAATTGCGATAAAATTACACCGGGAATGCTTATGGCAGCAGGAAGACTTGATCTGCCGTCAATAATCCTGACCGGCGGACCGATGAAAGCGGGGAAAGTAAACGGCAAGAAAATGGATGTTGTTTCTGATTTTGAAGCTGTCGGTCAGATTGAAGTTGGAAAAATTACGCAAAAAAAAGCTAAAGAAATTGAGTGCGGTTCGTGTCCTGGAGCTGGAAGCTGTGCTGGTCTTTTTACTGCAAATTCAATGGCATGCATGACTGAGACTCTTGGGATGTCTCTGACAGGCTGTGCGACAGCGCTTGCTGTTAGTAAGGAGAAAAAAAAGCAAGCGTATGAAACCGGAAAAAAAGCAGTTGAGCTTGTAAGAAAAAACATAAGACCGAGAGATATCATGACAAAGAATGCTTTTTATAACGCAGTAATGGTTGATATGGCAATCGGAGGATCAACAAACACGGCACTTCATTTGCCGGCGATCGCAAAAGAAGTTGGAATAGAATTATCTCTGGATACTTTTGATGATATTGCCCGCGTAACTCCGAACATTTGCCATATTCGTCCGTCAGGACCATATTTTATGGAAGATATGGACAAAGCAGGCGGAGTCGGGGCGGTGCTTAATCGTTTGAAAAAACATCTAAGGGAATCAAAAACAGTTAATGGAAAATCAATAAAGAAAATCGCATCTTCGTCAAAAGTAAAAGATGATGAAATTATAAGACCACTTGAAGAACCTTTTTATAAAGAAGGAGGAATTGCGGTTTTAAAGGGAAACATTGCGGATTTCTCTGTGATAAAACAGACCGCTGTTTCTTCTGACATGATGAAGTTTTTGGGACCGGCAAAAGTTTTTACTTGTGAAAAAGATGTGCTTGACGCTGTGAAGAATAAAAAAATAGTTGACGGAGATGTTGTTGTCATAAGCTTTATGGGTCCCGCTGGCGCTCCTGGAATGCCGGAAATGCTCACGCCCACGGCGGCGATTGCCGGTGCGGGATTGAAAGTTGCTCTTTTGACAGACGGAAGATTTTCTGGCGGGACCAGAGGAGCTTGTATTGGTCATATTGAGCCTGAAGCGTATCAAGGCGGTTCAATCGGCGCAATTCAAAACGGAGATATAATTGAAATTGATATTCCCAGAAGAAAATTAAATGTGAAATTAACAAAAAAAGAAATAAACAAGAGATTAATAAACATCAAAATTCCAAAAAGGAAAACAACGCCGTTTTTGGAGAAATATAGAAAAGAACAATTAGAAAAATAATCTAAATTTATGACAGGAGCAGACATTTTATTCAAATCATTGATCAAGGAAAAAGTGGATACGATCTTTGGATATCCCGGAGGAGCGACAATTCCTCTTCATGATAAGCTGAAAGACTATCCTCAAATCAGGCACATCTTGCCGAGAAACGAGCAAGGGGCTGCGATGGCGGCAGACGCTTATTTTAGAGTGACAGGAAGACCGGGTGTTTGCCTTTCCACTTCCGGTCCGGGTGCGACAAATCTTTTGACTGGGATCGCGAACGCGTATATGGATTCAGTCGGTATGGTCGCGATCACTTGCCAAGTTGCTTCTCCGTTTGTTGGAACGGATGCTTTTCAGGAAGTTGATATAATCGGCATGACACAGCCCATTGTCAAGCATAGCTATTTTGTGGATAATATAAATGATTTGCCTAGAATTATCAAAGAGGCTTTTTATCTTGCTTCTACCGGACGGCCAAGGCCAGTTCACATTGATATACCTGTTGATCTATTCAAGACAGAAGTAAATAAATTTAATTATCCGAAAAAAATAAGTTTGTCGGGATACAAATTGCCCAAGAAAATTAGTTCAAAACAAATTAACAAAGCGTGTTCGTTGATCAGAAAATCCGCCAGGCCGGTGATTCTGGCAGGCCATGGTGTGATTATATCTCGCGCCTCGGAAGAATTAAAAAAACTTGTTGAATCTGTTCAAATCCCAACAATGACAACCTTGCTTGGCATTGGCGCAATTTCGGAAAAGCATTCTTTGAATTTTGGGATGCTTGGGATGCATGGTATGGCTTGGGCCAATTACGCGGTTCATAATGCTGATTTAATTATTGGTATTGGCATTAGGTTTGATGACAGGATTACCGGGAAAATTGAAGAATTCGCGCGGGAAGCGAATGTAATTCATATTGATATTGATTCTGCTGAAATCGGCAAAAACACCTTGGTAGATGTTCCAATTTTGGGAGATTGCAAAGAAGCGCTTGAAAAAATCAATAAAAAAAATATAAAGAAATCTCATAAAGAATGGATTGGAAAAATCCGACAGTGGAAAAGCAAAACTGATCTGAATTTGATTAAAACCGAAGTAAGATTGAAAAAAAGTAAAACTTTGATGGCACAAGACATCATTGAAGAAATTGACAGACAGACAAAAGGCAAAGCAACGATTGTTAATGATGTGGGTCAAAATCAAATGTGGAGCGCTCAACATTTCAAATATACAAAACCGGGACAACTCTTGAGTTCAGGCGGTCTCGGTTGTATGGGGTATAGTTTGCCAGCTTCAATCGGGGCAAAATTCGGAGATCCGAAAGCGGATGTCTGGGCGATTATGGGAGATGGAGGATTGCAGATGAATATTCAGGAACTGGGTACAATAATGGAACACAAGCTGCCTATAAAGATCATAGTTTTGAATAATGGATATCTGGGAATGGTTCGCCAGTGGCAGGAATTATTTTTTGATAAAAATTACGCGACTACAAAACTTACTAATCCAAAGTTTTATAAAGTTGCAAAAGCTTATGAAATTGAATCTTATAGGATTAGAACTTTTAAAGACATGAAAGAAAAAATTTCAAGAGCAGTTAAAGCGAATGGGCCGATATTTCTGGAATTTATAATAGGCTCTGAGGATAATGTGCTTCCCATGCTTCCTCCGGGTAATAAGTTAGGAGACACGATAGTCAAAAGGTAATAAATCTAAGTTTATTATATGAGTGTTGAAAATCAACAAATTGTGATAATCAAAGCTGAAAATAAGCCCGGAGTTTTGAGTAAAATTTCTTCTCTTTGCAGAAGAAGAAGATATAATATTAAAAGCTTAACGGCGGGAACGACTCACATAAAAAATATTTCACAAGTAACTTTGATATTTTCTGAAAACGAAGACAGAATGGAAAATATAGTGAATCAAATTGATAAAATAGTTGAAGTTGTTTCAATAAAATTAGTAGAATCTAAAGATATTATAGACAAAGAACTTGTTTTATTGGTTGTGAAAGATGATAAAATCGCGGATAAAATTTTAAAAAATGGAATTCATAACGTAAGTGCGAGAGTAATAAATACGGTTGGAAAATGTTTTGTGTTGGAGATTGTCGGCGAAGGACGCGAGGTTGATCATATACTTGGTGATCTGGACTTTGAAAAAGATGTTGTCAAAATGGCAAGAAGCGGATTGGTCGCTCTTGAATTATAAATATAAATTATATAGGACTTTTTCATTTTAATTTATTCGTAAAACTCTGTCATTCTAAACTTGTTTCAGAATCTTTCAGCTATTACATTAATTCAACCCATAAATCACTAGATGTTTTAACTAGAGCGAAAACGCAATTGCTATTTTAAAAAACAAACAAAAAGATAATTAAATTTGTGTTGTAGATGAAAGATAGTATTAAAACAGGACAGATTAAACCTAAAATACAGTAGATCCTGAAACAAGTTCAGGATGGCAGATTATTTTTAAATGAGTTAAGGTGAGGAGATCCTACTATAGTAAAATCACTTTCTGAACTTTGAAATTTAATTTCCCTTTTTTCATTTCACAATTTGTTGTGAAGTGGAAAAAAGAAAAAAGAGAGAAAAATTATTGTTTTGGCTATTTTTCCACTACTCAGTTGTTATGCTGAGCAACGGATTTCCTGTGTGGGGACTATGTCTCCAAAAAGTTAATTCTTCTCCAGTTGGAAGAATAATCTTTTCTCCTGGCTCCATCTTAGCTTTCCAAGAAAGATCCCATACGGAATCCCACTCCTTATTCTCATAAAGAATCACATTCCATGTTATTAACACAGAATCTTTTATCTCATAGAGACAAAGAGTTGAGATGTTTCCATTTCTCTTAGTCATCGGCAACGCATTGCCGTCTAAGACAAAGTATGATCTTTCCTGTCCAAGCCAGATTTCTCCGACTCCTAACGAAAAATTCAGCTTGTCTTCCCAAGGATTTTTTCCTATGGCAACAAAACAGGATATTGTTACATCTTGTTTGTTCTCACTCCACGAAAGATGATATCCTTCGGGCAATCCATCCTCTGTAATGAGTTCTGGAACTTCTGGAGTTGTCAACACCAATGCTATTATCAATGACAAGATCATGATTCCAGCAATAATTAGAAGCAAGCCTCTGTTTAAGTTCATAAATATTACCTCTTTTGTCTATCACTAGAAGTTCTGGCTACGCCTTTAGAATCTTCTTCAAGACAGTAAGCTAATTATAATTTATTATAGTTAGCTTACTATCCTGAAGAATAATTTTTCTCTCTTTTTTCAAAGAACTCGGTGTTAATCCTATTATCTTGGAGCTCAGGTTTTAACCTGTAAGAAAATAAAGGCTTGTATTTCTACGCTTTTACAGATTAAAATCTGAACTCCAGAAATAAACAACAGGATTAAACACACTGATTATGCTATTATTTGCATAACGAGAAATTATATCATAGATTTTGGGATCTGTCAAGGGCTCTTCTAAATTTTAAGTGACAAGAATTAAAACAAAAAAGTCTTAAAATAATAATCAATTTAACTTTAAAAAAATGACAAAAATCAATTTTGGTGGAACAGAAGAGGAAGTTGTTACTAGAGGAGAATTTCCTCTTGAAAAAGCAAAAGATGTTTTAAAAGACGAAACATTGGCGGTGATAGGCTATGGAGTTCAGGGGCCCGGGCAGGCTCTTAATCTCAGAGACAATGGTTTCAATGTGATCGTTGGACAGAGAAAACCCGGTGCGTCATGGGACAAGGCCGTTGAAGACGGGTGGAGAGAAGGAGAAAACTTATTTGAAATAGAGCAAGCCTGCGAAAGAGCGTCAACTATTATGTATCTTTTGTCTGACGCGGGGCAAAAAGACAAGTGGCCGACAATTAAAAAATATTTAAAGCCCGGCAAAGCTTTATATTTTTCTCATGGTTTTTCTATTGTCTATAAAGAACAAACCGGAGTTATACCGCCGGATGACATTGATGTCATTTTGGCGGCTCCGAAAGGCTCCGGTCTTTCCGTTAGGAGAAATTTTTTAGAAGGAAGTGGAATTAATTCAAGCTATGCTGTTTTTCAAGATTTTACTGGAAAAGCAAATGACAGAGCAAAGGCAATAGGGATCGCGATAGGCTCTGGATTTTTATTTCCAACAACATTTGAAAAGGAAGTATGGAGCGACCTCACCGGAGAAAGAGGAGTGCTTATGGGAGCGATTGCCGGATTAATGGAAGCGCAATATAACTTGCTTAGAAAACATGGACACAGCCCTTCAGAAGCTTTTAATGAAACAGTTGAAGAAGCTACGCAGAGTTTGTATCCTTTGATAGGCGAAAACGGCATGGATTGGATGTATGCAAATTGCTCAACAACAGCCCAGAGAGGAGCGCTGGACTGGAAAGGAAAATTTAAAAAAGCGGTTGAACCAGTTTTTGAAGATCTTTATGAAAGCGTTAAAAATGGAACTGAAACCAAAATAACACTTGAAGCAAACAGCGATCCCGATTACAGAGAAAAACTTTCAGAAGAATTGAGAGAGATCAGAGAATCTGAGATGTGGCAAGCAGGAAAAGAAATCAGAGACTTAAGGCCTGAAAATAGTAAATAGTCGAAGCCTACGATCATTAATTCAAAGCATAGGAATTTCAATATTTGCTGTTATAGCTCCCCCTGATAAGGGGTTGGGGGGTTTGAAAACAAGTAGATTGTGATTATTAAAAAAAACCAGGAAGACACTTCAATTTTTTAACTTTGATTTGCCATTCTGTGATTCTTTTTAATCCCCAACCTTCTTATCGGGGGGACAATTATTTCGTACTTTGTGTATGTGTCTTTAGGTCTAATTTAAAGAATATGAAAAAAATAATCTCAACAGAAAATGCTCCAAAAGCAATCGGTCCCTATTCACAGGCGGTTGAGGCTGGAAACTTCATTTTTCTATCAGGTCAAATTCCGTTAAAAATTGATGGAACTATAGTTGACGGGAGCATTAAAGATCAAACAAAACAAGTGCTTGATAATATTGAAGAAATTTTAAAAGAAGTCGGTTTGGGTTTTGAGGATGTTGTCAAAACTACAGTTTATCTTTCTGATATGAGCGATTTTGGGGAAATGAATGAAGTTTATTGTAAATATTTTAAAGACAATTATCCTGCCAGAGTTGCCATACAAGCATCTGAACTTCCAAAAGAGGTTGGTGTTGAAATTGATGCTATCGCAGCAAAGTAATAAATTATTTTTTAGAATAAGGTTATATAAAAATCGTCAAGCCGTGGCGGTTTTTTTATATCTATAAATATGCTATAATAAAGCTAGCTAGAGCTAATCTAATTCAACCAAATGATAGCGGAATATTTTGTAAATTTGCCAATAAATTTTATAAAGGGAATAATAAAATTCTTCTTTTTTTGGTATCTAACAAGTTCCAAAGCTTTTTGGAATAAAGAAATTCTTTTTATAAAAAGCATTGAAAGGGATATTGGCGTAATTATAAACCTAAAGCTGATGTTCCAGCCGATCTTCGGCGATTATTCATATATGGGACGAGTAATAGGTCCGATTTTTAGGACAGGCCGCATTTTGGTTGGTCTTATTATTATGGCAGTTTCCATCGCTGTGGTTGTGATCATTTATCTGATTTGGATAATCTTACCGCCTCTGGCTTTTTTGATGGTTTTTTTAAATTTGATGATCGTGTTTTAAGTTATATATGTTAATTTGATGCCAAAAAAACAAAAAAAAGAAAAGAAAATTCCGGTTGAAATTGTGACGTGTTCTCAGTGTAAAGGAGATAAAGCCACAGAAAATGGAGTTGAATGTGAAACTTGCCAGGGCATGGGAGTTTTTTTGCATGTCGGAAATAGCGGGAAATATTATTGGGACGAAAAACTTTCCGGTTTTTCTCCTTTTTTGCGTTCACTTTTACAGTTGGCTCCAAAGCTTACTCTTGCCTTTATATATTTTCTAGTCGTTGTTACATTTCTTTATGGTGTTTATTTTATTGTTATCAATAATCCTGATTTTCTCAACTTGTTAATAAGGGACATTGAAGAAGCGAAAACAGAAATGATTATGATCAATTTTTTTATGGCTATACAAAAAACCATAATTCATTTTATTAGCGCTCTTTCTGTTCTGATAGAAAAAAGAGGAATAGGCCCCTTAATGTTCTGGACGTCTATTCTAGGGATGGCGTACTTCTACTATTATAACAAAATGAAATATGTGTCTAAAAAAGAAATTAATTCAAAATCCAGAGAATTTGAGATTTTTTATAATAAGAAGGCGAAAGAACCTGAAGAACCAGTTGATATCAGTAAATATACTTCTCCTTTAGCTAAGAATGTCTTGAATAAGGCTCTTGATCTTGCGCACGGCCTTGGACAGGCTCCGTCTCCATATCATTTGGCGAAAGTTATCGCGCAGAATTATCAGACAGGTATTTTACTCAAAAGGCTTGAAATTGATTCAAAAAAGTTTATCAAGGACATGGATGTTTTTATCAAGGATCTGCCAAAAAATGATTATTATAATCAAGATGGAATTTTAAACGGCACAATCCTTAATCCTGAAATGGAAAAAATAATTATCAAGGCGTTTTATGAAACTGTTAGTGCCGGGTTTAGCGAAGTTAAAGCAGAAAACATGTTTTTAGCTTTAGTTACCGACGAATCTCTTGGCAAATATTTCAAAGATATAAATATTGAAATAGAAGATGCAAGAAATACTGTGTTATGGGTTAAGAGCTGGTCGCACGCAAGAATAAGACTTGATAAACCGAGGAAAATTCAGCATTCTGTAATGAATAAAGCATGGACTGCAAGAGCTACTCCGGAATTAGACAGGTTTAGCTATGATCTGACGGATCACGCAAGATCCGGGCTGACCGGATATATTGTGAATAGAAATATGGAGCTTGATAATCTTATGAGGATACTTGAAAGGACCAGTAAGAACAATGCTCTTTTAATTGGCGAAGAAGGAAGTGGAAGAAAAACAATTGTAAAAAAACTTGCCAACAGAATGGTGAAAGACCAAGTTTTGCCAACCCTGCAAGACAAGCGATTGGTCGTTCTTGATATTGGCGCTCTTGTTGCCGGAGCAAGGGCGGGAGGGGATTTGGAATTGCGAATCAGGCAAATGATCGCGGATATGGGAAAGAGCGGTAATATAATTTTGTTTATTCCTAATATACATAATATGGCGGCGGCGGGAAGTGGAGAGGGGTTTGACGCTTCAAAAATTTTATCCCCGATTCTTTCTCAGGGTTTGTTCCAGGTAATCGGCACAACTGATTATAGAAACTATCACCGATATGTTGAGCCGAGATCCGAGTTTGCGAATAGTTTTGATATGATAAAAGTAGATGAATTGGATGGAGAAAAAACAATGGAAATTCTTGCTGTGCAGGCAAAGATCATAGAAGCCAGAGAAGGAATTGTAATGACTTACAGAGCGATCAAAAAAACTGTTGAACTTTCCAAAAAGTATATAACTAACAGGATATTGCCTGGCAAAGCGATAGATCTCTTGAGTGAAACGGCGGTAGAAGTAAGAAGAAAGGGATCCGGGTCAATTTTGAGAGACAAGGATGTGATGGAAGTTATTACTGAAAAAACAGGAATACCTCTTATGGATGTAAACGCGAGTGAAGCTGAAAAACTTTTGAATTTGGAAGAAAGAATGCATGGCAGAGTTATAGGACAAAATGAAGCAGTCAGAGCCATTTCTTCCGCTATAAGAAGAGTGAGAGTCGGGATGAAGCACGAAGCCAGGCCCATCGGGACATTTTTGTTCTTAGGGCCGACCGGAGTTGGAAAAACTGAACTGGCAAAAGCTTTAGCGGAAGCTTATTATGGAGACGAAACCGCAATGATAAGAATTGATATGAGCGAGTATCAAACTATTGGTAGCGTTGAAAAATTAATTGGTTCCTCTTCTGATCTGTCTGAATCAACTTCAGGGGGAATTCTGACTGAAGCTGTAAAAAGAAAGCCTTTCTCTCTGATTCTTCTTGATGAACTTGAAAAAGCGAATAAAAATGTGTTAAACTTATTCCTGCAAGTTTTTGATGATGGACGGCTGACTGATAATTTAGGGAGGACTGTTGATTTTACAAGCACGATAATAATTGCCACTTCAAATGCCGGCTCTAAAGTTATAAGTAAAATAGTTGTTGATGAAAAAGATAATAATGAGAGAATATTTCAAATGCTTGAGCCGTATCTTCTCAAAAGTTTTGCGCCTGAATTTCTCAATCGTTTTACGGCTAAAATTGTTTTCAGATCTCTTTCTGAAAAGGATATAACGGCCATTGCCAGACTTCAGATCAAAAGTTTGGCGAAAAGAATGGATAAGGCCCAGGGAATTCAGATCAAGGTTTCAGACGGGGCGTTGAAAAAGATCGCTAAATTAGGCTATAGTCCTGAATATGGAGCAAGGTTCTTGCAAAGAACGATACAAGAACGCGTGGAAAACTTTATCGCTACCAAGTTTTTAAAAGGAGAAATCAGAAGAGGCGATGTTCTTGAGATCAAGGAAGGCGATGTATAATTATAGTATTCAGTATTTAGTATGCAGTATTCAGCTGTATGCTAAATACTAAATACTAAATACTAAATTATGGTTAGACTAAAAAAAGAAGGAGAAGGAGCTTTCGAAGTAATATTAAATATATTTATGCCGATCTGGCTGCCTATTAAAGCTATAAAAATGATGATAAAAGAGATAAGGGAGGAGAGAAGGAAAAAAAGAGAGCATGAGGAAAAATAGTTTATTTTTTCTACTCTGTCTTGACAGAGGTTTTTTGATTGCGGTTTATTTTAGTATCGTTAAAACCTTCAATACCGCCATCAAGACAGAGTAGAATAATTTTCAATTTTAATTTTAGAGAGATATGAACGAAGTTTTAAAACAGAAAAACATTGACAGTGATTTTGATGGAGAAAAGATGAGTGAAGAAGAAAAAGAAAATATAGTAATGGAGATAGAAGGTGATAAAAGTCTTGATCCAGACACAAGAAATAACGCGATAACGGCCGTAAAGCTTTTTTCTGTGGATTATGACGACGCGATAAAAATTGCTGAAGTTGTTAATTTACTTTGGGCGGGACAAAAAAGGTTCGAATATAATAAAGACAAAGGAGGTGGAGGTAAAACTAGATCCAGAGATGAAGTGTTTATAGAAAAAACATTCCCAATCGCATATAAGTTTAAAGAAGTAAAAACAGTTGATGAAATTCCAGAAGAGGTTATTTGTGATATAGCAGATTTTAAAAGCAGTTATTATGTGCATTATAGATTAAACGAATTTAAAAAAAACGAGAAAGATCCTGAGCTGTTTGATCTTGTAGAATCAGAGACAAATATAATGATTGGGGAAAAAGAAAAAAGTAATAATAAAAGATGGAAAAGTATACTAGATAAGCTTGATCAGGTGAATATTGATGATAAGGAGTTAAAGAAAAGTAAACGATATACTAGAGATGTAGTTACAATGGCGCTTATTTATTATTATCAAAAGCAGGAGAATATAAAAGAAAGAAGAGAAAATAAATTTAAAATAGAGGGATTTGAAAATTGCGATGAAATTTCGAATGAAGAAGTTGAAAGATTTTTAGATAATACTTTTGGTAGGGATTTACTTGCCAAGGCTTTGGTTTCTAAATTAACATATTCTTCAAAATTTGCGACGAAGAATGAAAATGGCAGTCAACTTTTTTTAAATGAAGATGATTTTTTAAAACAAAAACAGGAGAATTTCTTAATTGAAAAAAATAGGTTTTTGGGAGGATCTGGGGCTAGTGTTTCTGATTTCAAAAAGCCAACTCCAGTTTCTTTATACAACCATAGGCATAGTGATTTAACAGTGCGTAAAGAATTAAAAAGTTATTCAGAAAATGAAAAGCTCAAAGCATTTATCTTTTGTTCTATTACACACGAAATTGGTGGTCATAATTTTTATAACTTAGTTTTAAAATTATCGGAGAGAAAGGAATATGAAAAAATATGTGAAGAAGAAAAAGAAAATGAGGATGTAACTATTTATATTAGCAAGCTCAAAAAAGGAGAAAAAATTATAATCACAACTATTTATGATGAAGATTTTTCTGAATCAATGCGGAGACTTGTGACTGATTATGAAGAGTTTAAGAATGAATTTCCGATGAGGGTGGAATTTATTGAGAAAAAATTTCCAGAGATTAAGAAAAACGGGATTAGAGAGTTTATTGATAATAAATAGAGCGACACCATTTTTAAATATTACAGCATATAAAAGATTCTGAATCCGCCAGTTGGCAGACAGAAGGACAATTTTAATTAGTTTAACGATTAACAAAAACCATGGGCAGAAAAAAAGTATTAAAATTACAAAGAAAAGAGGAAAGGAAACAAGAAGAGTTTAATAAAAGAGAGAGAAGCAAAAAAACAGTAATCAGTATTGTTTTTTTGGCGGTATTTATTTTTGCGGGATATCAGATCAATATTGCGTTGAAGAACAAGAATGTTCAAGAAGACCAAGCGGTTTTGCGGGATGATGCAATTGTTGAAGATTCACAGGACGGTTCCACACAAAGCATGGAGCCAACAGACGAGCAAAGCATGGAGCAAATGGAATCAACGAATGATGCTGATTTGCAAGAAGACCCCGCAGTCCTTCAGGATAATGGAGCCAGTAATATTGCTGTTATTGAAACTGACAAGGGTAGTATAAAATTGGAGTTGTATGCAAATGACGCGCCGAAGACGGTTGAGAATTTTGTGAAGCTGGCGAATGAAAGTTTTTATGATGAGACAAAATTTCATCGGGTAATTTCAGAGTTTATGATACAGGGTGGTGATCCATTGAGTAAAGATAATGATCCATCTAATGATGGAACAGGAGGACCTGGATACAAATTTGAAGACGAAATGAATCCGATAGCTTTGGGATTGGATGAAAACACAATAAAACTCTATGAATCACAAGGGTATGAATATGATTATAATTTGAATTCCCATAAGGTTGATGTCGGATCTCTGGCTATGGCAAATTCCGGGCCGAACACGAATGGCAGCCAGTTTTTTATAGTTACAGAAGAAGATCAGCATTATCTTAATGGCAAGCACACTGTTTTTGGAAGAGTCATTGAAGGGATGGATGTCGTGAGAAGCATTGAACAAGGGGATGTGATGGAGAAGATCTATATAGAATAAATTGTTATATCATTAAACTGCTAAATCACTAAAATGTTATTAAATCTATTCATAATAATTTGGGTTATTTTATTTCTGTCGGTTTTGGCAACATTTATTTATGGTTTTCCTGCTATGCTTGCTGTTGGTCCGATTCCAGCGCATAAAAAGGGGATAGGGAAAGCTCTAGAGCTTGCTGAGATCAAGCCTGGTGAAAAATTTTATGATCTCGGCTGTGGGGATGGTCGAGTTTTGGTTAGGGCGACAAAGGATTATGATTGTTACGGAGTCGGTTATGAACTGGTTTTTCCATATTATCTCTTGGCAAAAGCGCGGGCTAAGCTGTCTGGAAGATCTGATAAAATAGAAGTAAGGTGCAAGAATTTTTTCAAGGCTGATTTGCAAAATGCGGATGTTATTTTTTGTTTTCTTACTCCAAAATTGATGCAAAAAATTGGAAAATTGCTAAAAGAAACAAAACTTAAAAGCGGAGTTAGGATTGTGTCTTACGCTTTCTCTATAAAAGATATGGAACCAGAGAAAAAAATAGAACACAGTAAAGAAAATTGGAATATATATTTATATAAAATTTTATAATTTTTAATTTTATAATTTTTAAATAATTTTAAATGATAAAATTTTTAAACATTAAAATTATATCATTATTTAAAAATTAAAAATTGGAAATTAAAAATTAATCTTCTGAATTTCAAATTGTAATTTTTATTTTTTTATTCTAGTTTTTTAAATTTATATTATGCCAGACAAAAGTTATATTTACGCAGTTTCTACCATTGTTGGTACTTCGGTAGGAGCCGGGGTTTTTAGTTTGCCGTTCGTAGCGTCTAAGTCAGGATTCTTTCTCTTCATTATCCTTCTTTTTGTTTTGGGGTTTATTATGATCGTTTTAAACCTGATGTATGCGGAAGTAACTTTGAGAACTGAAAATAAAGGCAGGCTAGTCGGCTATTGCGAAAAATATCTTGGAAAAAAGGGGAAAAGAATAGCGACGATTGTGACGCTTGTTGCTTTATATGGCAATATGCTGGCATTTATAATAATCGGAGGAAAATTTTTAAATGCTATATTTTCAAATTATATCGGAGGAGATGAATTTATATACAGTATTGCGATGGCGCTGTTTATTTCGGTGGGTGTGTATATAAGTTTGAGGATTGTAAGTGTTATAGAATTGTTAATGGTTGCCTTTCTTTTTGTTGCTATTTTTGGAATTATTTTTAAAGGAGTTTCTTTCGTTAGTGTTGAAAATTTATTAACTTTTGATATTTCACAGTCCTTTTTCCCGTTTGGCGCGATTCTTTTTTCTGTAGGAGCTCTTTCCGCGATTCCCATGCTTGAACATATAATGAAGAAAAATCAGAAAAAAATTAAAAGCGCGATAATTATTGGAAATATAATTGCAATAATTGTTTATATATTATTTGTAGCAGTTGTTCTTGGTATTACAGGGTCTGAAACTTCATCAGAAGCGCTTTATGGATTGGGCTTAGTCATGAAAAATGGCATAGTCCGATTAGGTTTGATCTTCGGGATTTTTGCCATCGCAACTACTTTTCTTATGGTAGGTATAAACTTAAAGGAAGTATTCTGGTATGATTATCATTTAAGTGAGAAAAAGTCTTGGGCGCTGGCTTGCTTTGTGCCACTTATTGTTTTTATTTTAGGTTTTCGCGACTTCATAACCGTGGTAAGTATTGCCGGAAGTATCACTGGAGGCTTTGCCGGCGTTCTTATTATTGCTTCATTTTATAAAGCGAAAAAAATGGGAGATTTTAAACCAGCTTTTGAAATAAAAATTCCGGCAATGTTGTCGTTTTTTATGATTCTTATTCTCTTTTTGGGAGTTGTTTATCAGTTTGCTTATGGATGGTAAAAATGGAAATTTCCGATTTTCAAACTTTTAATAATACTGCTGTCATTGCGAGGAAGTATGACGAAGCAATCCCGTGGCTATGCACATTAGACCGTAAATTATCACTCAATGAAATTAATATCGGGATTGCCAGAGCTTGCCCTGAGCGATAGCCGAATGGGTCGGCTTTTCTCTCATTATATTCGTTCAGCCTCCTCACAATGACATTGAAAATTACGACCGATATTTACATATATTTCTCTGTGTCAAAATAAATTTATGTCAAATTTAAAATTAATTAACATCATTAAGTTCTGGCTCCCGGTTTTTCTGTGGTGCGCGGTTATCTATTATTTATCTTCAATTCCAAGCTTAAGATCCGATTTGCCGAATCAGTGGGATTTTATTTTGAGAAAAATAGCCCATATGACAGAATATGGGATTTTGACTCTTCTTCTTTTCAGGGCTTATTTTAGAAGTAACGGATTTACAATAAAAAAATCTATTTCTTTCGCAATAACATTTGCTCTAACTTACGCTTTTACCGATGAGTATCACCAGCTTTTTGTTTTTGGCAGACAAGGCAGTCTAAACGATGTGTTTATTGACAGTCTGGGAGTGTTTTTCGCGGCATTTTTGATTTACAGAAAAGTGAAAAAATGATAGTATTAGATTAGGGGATGTGGCAAATTTAGAGTTTGAAATATAAAATAAATATTCTAAATTCTAAATTCTAAATTCTAAATTCCATTATATGTTCTCATTTGAAAATCCGTTATTAGTAATTGAGGTGAGTAGAGTGTTAGCGATTTTGACAATATCATTTGTTGTCGCGATGATGGCAACGCCGCTACTTACTCATTTTTTGTATAAATATAAAATTGGCAAGCAGATTAGAGATGATGGCAGCTCGCCGGTTTTTAGCGCGCTTCACAAGAAGAAAGCGGGCACGCCTACTATGGGAGGGCTTTTAATTTGGATCATTGTTCCGCTTCTGGCGATTTTATTCTGGTTTCTCTCTTCTGTGACTGATAATCCTGCGATAAGCAGTATGAATTTTCTTGATCGCGCTCATACATATTTGCCTTTGGGAATTTTAGTTTTAGCCGGGTTGGTCGGAGCCGTTGATGATATTATGGGTGTTTTTAAGATCGGTCCAAAGGGCGGGGGACTTGGCATCAAAGAAAGAATATTATTATATACTTTCGTAGCGGCAGTCGGTGCTTTTTGGTTTTATTTTAAACTGGACTGGGACATGATTCATATTCCCGCTATTGGAGATTTTTTCATTGGTATTTGGTATATTCCGCTTTTTATTTTTATAATCGTGGCAACTTCATTCTCTTTAAACGAAACAGATGGACTAGACGGACTGGCGGGTGGAGTTACTTTGCCAGCTTTCGGAGTTTTCGGAGCAATTGCTTTCGCGCAGGGTAATGTTGAACTTGCGATGTTTTGCGCGGCGATAATCGGAACTCTGCTTGCTTTTTTATGGTTCAACGTTCACCCCGCAAGATTTTATATGGGTGATACCGGTTCTATGGCGCTCGGTGTGACTTTGGGCGTGGTCGCGATGCTGACGAACTCGTTTTTAATCTTGCCTTTTGTCTGTTTTATTTTGGTTATTGAATCGTTGTCGGTTATAATACAATTGGCATCAAAGAAATTCAGGCACAAAAAAGTTTTCCGAAGCGCGCCGATACATCACCACTTTGAAGCTCTTGGTTGGCCGGAATGCAAAGTAACAATGAGGTTTTGGATCATTGCCTGGGTAATGGCGGCGATCGGGCTGGTGATCGGGCTGATGGGGATGGGGAATTAAATTAAATTGCTATATTGCTGTATTGTTATATTGCTACTATGCAGGCTGCCTAATAGTTGGAATTTACCCTTTAGGGTTTTATAAAATATCGTTTATTTGAGACAATTTGGTAAAATTCTAAAGGATAAATTACTTGTATTTTGTAACTTTTCAAAACAAAAACCATGAAAAAAGAAGCTTTATCAATTATGATCGTTAAAACGCTTTTAGTCGTGATCATTTTTACTGGAATGGGAATAATTATTATCGGAGGGGTGTATATTATTGGTAGTTATCATAATGCTGGAGTGGATAAGAAAATAACAAAACCGGTCGATCAGGAAACAGAAAATTATTATAATGTTTTAGAAAAGAAATGTGCTGGTAATAGTTGTTGTGTATCTTCTTTAAAAACAATGAGAGCAAATAATTATAAAGAAGCGGATAGAAACGGAGAATGTCCAGAAGGATTTTATATGGATATGATGAAATGTATAACTTCTTATCAATGGTGCGTGCCGATGGAAGAAATTGAATGGAGAAATTGTGAACAAGATTCTGATTGCGTAGAAACACAGGCAGATTGTTGCAGCTGTAGAAACGGAGGCAAGCAAATTGGAATCAATAAAAAATATTTAAAAAATTGGGAAAATACTTTAACGGAAAAATGTCAAGATATTGGTTGCATTGCTTTGTTTAATTGCAAAAAAGGAGAGGTTGTTTGCAAAGATAATAAGTGTGAATTTCAAAAAGAAACAGATAATAATGATCAATCCGACATCTCTGACTGGCAGACTTATCGAAGTAAGAAAGGCGGTTTTGAATTAAGCGCGCCCATTAAATGGGATTTCAATGAACGCATTTCTGCTGTGGCGGGAGATGTGGACCTTTTCTTATTCTTTAACAAAGAGGCAACTACCAGTATTAATGAATATGATTATGTACAATTAAATATAAGAATTAAACAAAATAAGTCGAATTTATCAATGGAAGATTTCTATGATGGTAAGAAAAATGCTGACTTATTCCGTAATGCTCGGAATGGTTATAATGAGATAGTAGTAGGAGGAAAAGATGCTGTTAGATTTAGGGAGAAGGATGATATTGGGGCTGATGTTGTTGTTATTCCGTTGCAGGACAAGTTTATAGAAATAGATAGCGCTAATTCTAATATAGAGATGTTCAATAAAATTCTTTTGACTTTTAAATTCACTGAATTGGTTGATGTTTCCAACTGGCTGACTTATCGGAATGAGGGTCTTGGGTTTGAAATGAAATATCCAGAGGATTGGTTTGTTTATGAGCGTAGTGATCAAAAGCGTGTATATATACAAACGACAGAAGGACATGTTTCTAAGGCAACGATGCAAAGTGACCTTAAAAGAATATGGATAGGGTATTCATTTGATGAATTGAGTGAACAAAATGAAGATTATTTAAAGAAATACCCCGGGATAAAAAAATATAGTATAAAAAATGGAGAAATATTAATGAATGTTTATGAATATGAAGATATTGATATGGGAGAAATGATGATTTTTGCATATTGGACCAAAGATAATAATAATTATTTAGCCAGATCTGGTAGTGAAGTTGGTCAAAAAAATGCAAAAGAGCAAGTAACGATATTGAGACAAATCCTTCCCACTTTCAAATTTATAGAAAAATAAAATGAAAACTACCTAATTGTAAAAGTATAAAAGATAGTCAATTACAAGAACTAAGTTCATCAATAAAAATTAACAATACAACAATTTAACAATATAACAATTTAATTTATGTTAGACATATTAATAAAAAACGGAACCGTAATTGACGGAACCGGATCAAAAAGCTTTGCTGTTGATGTTGGTATAGAAAAAGGAAAAATAACCGTTTTTGAAAAAACAGGAAAAATTGAAGCTAAAGAAGTTATAGACGCGAAAGGAAAAGTTGTTTGTCCGGGGTTTATTGATATTCTTGATCATTCGGATAATTTCTGGACTATTTTCACGATACCAAGGCTGGACAGCAAGGTTGCCGACGGAGTAACTACGATAATTGGTGGGAATTGCGGAACATCTTTAGCGCCAATATTGAGCGAAGGATCTGTTGAGGCAATGAGGAAGTGGGTAGATATTGGAAATATAAATATAAATTGGGACAGAACAAGCAATTTTTTTTCTGAATTAGGCAAAAAAGATATCGGTCTTAATTTTGGAACTTTGATAGGACATGAAACTTTAAGGCGCGGGTTGTTGGGCGATCAGGTCAGAAAGATAACAGAGGAAGAAATAAAAATAATCGGGAAAATGCTTTCAGAGAGTCTTGAAGCAGGAGCTTTTGGAATGTCAACTGGTCTTGTTTTTTCGCACGCAAGAGCTGCTACTATATATGAAATAAACTTTTTAGCGGAGATACTAAAGAGTTATAATTCTTTATATGCGAGCCATATCAGGGGAGAGTCTGAAGAGTTGTTGCCAAGCATAAATGAAACTATCCAAATTGGGAGAGAAACAAATGTTCCGATAGAAATTTCACATTTAAAAGCGGTTGGAGAGAAATATTGGCCGGATATGCAAAAAGCGATAGAAATGATCAACGTTGCCAACGAAGAAGGAGTCGAAATTAGTTTTGACATATATCCGTATGACACGACGGGATCTGTTCTATATATACTTCTTCCGGATTGGGTTTCTCATGGAGGAAGAAAAGAAATGATAAAAAGGTTGAAAGATCTTGATTTGAGGAAAAAGATCATAGAAGAAATGAGGGCAATGAATTATGATTATGAAAATCTTGTTGTTTCTATATGTCCAAGATTAAAAGAGGCAGTGGGCAGAAGAATTGTGGAAATTGCAGAAAGTCAGGAAATATGTTCGCAAGAGGCAATAATAGAATTATTGATAAGCGCGAATGGACATGTTGTTGTTTTTAACAAAGGAATTTTGAGCGAGGACAATATAAAACTATCATTACAAAGTTCTTATTCAATAATTTCTTCCGCGGATGCTGCTTATAATAGTGAATATGTAAGGACAGGGGAGCTTGTTCATCCAAGGTGTTTCGGAACATTTTCAAGAGTTTTAGGCAGGTATGTAAGAGATCAAAAAGTTTTAAGTTTGCAGAGTGCTATTAAAAAGATGACTTCTAAACCAGCTAAAAAGATCGGAATAAAAGACAGGGGAGTTTTAAAGAAAGGGAATTGGGCGGATGTTGTTATTTTTGATCCTAAGACTATTATTGATAAGGCTAATTTTAATAATCCATATCAATATTCAAAAGGTGTTGAATATGTGATCATTAACGGAAAATCGGTTATAAGAGAAGGTCAGCATACAGGCGAGTTGGCGGGGAAAGTTTTAAGAAAGATGAGGTAGTTTCATTTTTATTTTGTTTTCAACTTCTAGATACTTTTAATCACTAAAACTAAAACTATGCTTGAATCAATTTATTTATCAATTCTCCTTGCTGGTTTCGGAGGCGGAGCGGTTAGAGGTATGGTCGGTTTTACCAAACACCAATTTGCTTATAAAAATGTTGGATTTAATTTATCTTATTTCGTCGCAATGATGCTCATCTCCGGAGTTACCGGTCTTTTATCTGCTATTGTTGTTAGGGAATTGGGTCTGACTTTTTTGGAGTTGGATTATACTCCGGCGGTAGCTTTTATTGTCGGTTATGCTGGTGGTGATTTTCTGGAGAATCTTTATAAAATTATTGTCAAAGAACCTTCAGTTTATTCAGTTAGCAAATAATACAAAAACTAAAAGAAGCATTTTTAATGATAAAATAAATAAAAAATGCAGAATCTGCATAATATTTTAAACAATCTCAAAAAACAAGATCAGCAAAATTACGGCATTGCTGTTTTTGATATTGATCTAAAAGTTACAAAGAAAGGCATTATGCTTTTCGGAGAGGTTTTAACTGAAAATCAAAAAAGCCAAATTTTAAAATTGGCAAAAAATAAAAAAATAAAAATTGCTTTTGATAAAATAAAAATTTTGAGCGATTCAAGCAAGAGACATGAGCTTGGTTGGGCCATTGTGAAAGACAAGATGATAGATCTAAAGTTGCGATTTGTTTCCAATAAAATATTAAACAAAAAAATATTAAAAAAAATCAGATGTTCACAGGCGTTTAAGAGCGAGATTTTGAGAGTTTTATATAAAAATGAAGATCAATTATTGGTCCAGCAAAATGATTTGACTTTGGGGTGGGTAGATAGGGGTAAAATTGTAATAAAGAAAAAAAGTTTATATAAAGAATGGAAGAAGGGCAACTTTGCAGTTAAAGGTAAAGTAATCAAAATTCTAAAAATAAACTGTCATTCTGAATTTATTTCAGAATCTATTGTTGATTTCAAGAAAAATAATACAACAAGGAGCAGAAAGAAGATTTCAGAAAAAATAAAATATTTGATTATAAAAGAAGCGGAAAAATATTTAGGTACGAAATATCTTCTCGGTGGAAAAACGAAGAAGGGAATTGATTGTTCCGGATTAGTCCAAGTCGCTTATAAAAATTCTTTAGATATAATTTTACCAAAACATTCATGGGACCAGAAAGAAATGGGAAAGAAAGTAAATTTAAAAAATGTTATTTCTGGCGATTTGATATTTTTAATTAAGAAGGAAAATAGCCATAAGCATGTGGGGATTGTGGAAGTGGTGCTAGAGAATAATGTAAAAAGACCTCACATTAACACATCCCCAGCCCTTCTCAAGAGGGGAATCGGGACTATGGAGCCAGCAGCAGTAAATTTAATTCATGCGTCACTGGAAAAGAAAAAAGTCATCAGACAAAGTTTGGAAAAAGTTTTTGAAAATTATGATTTTGTGGAAGCAGGGAGGATTGTGGAGTAAAAAGTCTGTAAAGTTGTAAGGTCCATAAAATTATAAAGTTTTATCTAGTCTGTCATTCTGAATTTAATTCAGAATCTTCGTTATTTTAGGTTTTAATCTATCCTATTTTAAAATAATCCTTTATTTAAAGTGTAAATAAATTTTATTATAATTGTGTTTTCGCTTCAATCGAAATATTTCGTGATTTATAAGATAAATTAGTGTAATTTATGAAGGATTCTGAAACAAGTTCAGAATGACAAATTTATTTTTTGGTTATTTTATAATTAGAAAAATTAAATAAAATTTATGGATAATCAAGTTTTTATAATTGATTTTGTAGATAAATTTTTAAACAGTAACACAGTTGCTGTTGTTATTGGCGCATTGATAGCGGGATGGTTTGGATTCAAGCAATATAGAAGTCAGAAAACTTGGGAAAATATAAATAAGAGATATTTTGAAGACGGTATAGAAAATTTAATTACTCATTTGCATAATATTAGAAAGGCGAATGAAGATTGTTATTCAGATTCTTTTATTGCACTTCAATATCTTAGAAAGTTATCAAAAAAAGATTTTGAAGTTTGGTCTAAAAGTATTAATATAGGTAATAGAAATATATTAGTTAATATGCCTAAATCTTTTTTTATAATAAAGAGAATATTTGAAAATAATAATTTCAATAAATTATATAAAGATGTTCTAAAGGATAATATAATTGTTAGTGATTCTTTTATCTCACAGATTCCGTTAATTTTAAAAGAAAATAACAATGATTCAGGATTATTAAGAGATAAAGTTTTGCTAGAAGCAGAAGCATTGAACAGAAAGTCTGTAAAAGAATATAGAAGAGTTCATAAAAAAACTCTTTTAACGATTGGAGTCTTAGAGGAAATTCTTTTTAGATTAAGAAAAATGAATATTGATTCTTATAAG
>JAGLOZ010000052.1 GCA_023137595.1 Minisyncoccota bacterium
ATATCTGGGGTTTAGGAATAAAAAATGTTCCTTGAAAAATTAATATATTTAGTGAGGTTATGTATCATGAAAGAATATTTAGAAACAAGTAGACAGAAAGCTAATGCGGTAATCACTATCATCGGACTTATTGCAGGATTGATAATTATGCTAGATGGTAAAAATATAATTGATAGCGAACAAAATATATTTTATATTTTAGCGATAATTCTTCATATTAGTGCAATTAATTTCTTTTATATCTTATTAAAAGCATATAGACAAATAAAAAAAGAGAAAATAAATAAAAAACAGATACAAAGACAAGGAGATTGATCAAACATGAGAAAATATGTATTAATAATAATGGTTTTGTTGCTGACATCGTTTCTTGCTTTTCCAGTATGTGCTGGAGTTAACGAATATGAAATGAAGCAAGCACCGAAGTATTGCTTGATTCAGAAATATACAAAGCCGCAAAAATAAATATTGTTGTTTTGTGGGAAAACAATAATGAAAAATGGGAATATGATCAACTGGAAGAATCGATCAGAGAAACAGCGTATCGTTTTTCTTTTTCTGAAAATGGCTATAAGATGTGTAACGCAGAAGAACTTATACAAAATAGAACGAAAACAGAAAAAGACATAGCGGAGTATATAAAAAAAGAATTATCACCAATTGACGTGGTGATCAATAACGTTCATATCAATGATATGCAATTTATTCCAAAATCAATTCCAGCTACCAGCAAATCAATTCCGTACGACAAAACCTATGTGTATATTCATAATACGGAAGTGAAGGAGCTAAATCCAATTGGATATCTAATTGCTTTCGCAATCGGAGCGTTTCTTTCTCTAATGTATATGATCGCCAAAAAAAATAACTGAGAAGATTATGTGAAGTCAATGACCACATTTTCTTCTTTTTTTTATTCTATCTATGGTATTGACAATTCTGCTGTTTCATGATAGTATTTATAGTTAAACTAACATGGTTTAGCGGAAATATATCAAAAAGAAAATGGAGGCTCATTGATAATGAACAAATTTGCAAAGTATGGCGTATATTTATTAGTATTTGCGATTGTGATATCTATCGCAGTTGGTATTAACTATTACATTTCAAGTGAAGAAAATTCAAGAGGAGACGAAATGGAACAAGTGGAAATTCCCGGGAACGCAGCTAACGAAACGTTTGATATTCAAAAAATGAATATAAGTCAAATGATTGAATATCTCAACGATCCTGCAAATATTACGCTTCAAGACCTAGTCTATGCCAGAGAAACAGTTACTCATATGTATGTAACTGGAATTGTTTCAAATGTAACAAAAGACAGTTTTGGACTTATGGACGAAATTATCTTTGCTAAAGATGAAATGAATCTCACAACCATCAATGCGGGAGATTTTCCCTATTACCCTGGAAAAGTTCATCATTATGTTCTAAGAAAGGTTCAGGTAGACAATAGTTCCTACTTTCATGTCGAAGATGTCCGTTTCATATCAAACGAGCAATTTCTCACATTTTACAGGAATTTGCTCGTTAATGATAGCGAGTTTCGTCCTTCTATGAATGATCTGGTATTTTCATTAGAAAATTATGAAGATGATAATGTAAGCATAGAATTTAATAGTGAAGAGAATGAAACGGTCATCACCGGCAAAGTTGAAAAAGTATATAAAAAGGGTAATAGCTATAGTTGCTTCATTATATTTAAAGGCGGATTCAAGGTCAAAAACCTAAACGGATATATATACCAATATTATAACGATACAGAACATAAAGTTGTCATTGAGGAAATAGAATCAAAAGGATTTACATTTTTCAATGTCAAAGATGTATCTCTCGCGAAAGGATCATAATACCTTTCGTTTTTTATTTAAGATGCTTTTGTTTGTTCCCACTGTAGCTTATGCAGGGAGTTACAAGCGAAGTGATAATGTAGTTTGTTGTTATTGAAGAAAAACAGAATATGTTTGCTGCAAATAGCAAATCTTTCATTGTGTTTATCTCCTCAACAATACGCAAATGCATATGCCTATAATTATAATACAATAAGAAAAATATTTTTATTATACAGAATTAAAAAGTTTTTCGTTCTTTCTAAATTTTAGAAACTAACTGCAAATAATTCCCGCAAAAAATAATCTTTTAGTTTCAAAAGCGAAGGATCATACGCGATTTAATTGTTAAATAAATTTCATCTTAAGTAAATAAAGGATAATGAAGTAATTTTTAGAAAAGTTTTTAGGAAATAAAAAACGGAAGACAGATATATCTCAACTATTCAGTTAAGTATCCATCTTCCAAAAAATCATTTATTTGTTTATTGCTTGTCCCAATATTCTCTCGCCTTTTCATGACGCTTTTGAATATCGGTAAAATGGTCGTATCCTCTTTCGTTTGCCGCGCTGGAGCTCTCTTCTTTTGTTTCAAGCGCTTCATTTGGCGAAACGTCGTGATGAACTGTAAATTCCCACTCAAGACTGGAATCAATATCTTTAGCCTTAAGAACATAACGCCCTACTTGAAAATCATCACGATCTAATAGATAATATGCCATTTGGTTTTCATCTACATCATCTTCTCTCGCAAGTTTTCCGTCCAAATACCATTCTACCGACGAACCATCTGCTACCACAGGCACCTCAAAAGTAGGCGTTTGCGAATTCAGAATTATCATTTCATCGGTCGAGATATCTGATCTTATGCAACCGCTCAAAAAAAGAGAAGAAGAAATAAGCAATGCTACTATAAGCAGCGATTTATTTCTCACTTTACCTCCTCCTCCCTATTTAGGTTGATGCTGGTACGGGAGGATTAAGAATAAGTCCTGATAAGCCTGATTCTGATCCTATACTGACAGAGTATTGTGATACAATACCATCCCACCTTTTAATCTTTTCCAGATCAATAATAGCTGGGTTTTCTGCAACAGCTCTGCCAACGTTTGAAATGGCCTGTGCCTCCGCTTCTGACTTAACAATTATTATGTCAGCAAAGATTCTTTCTTCCATAAGCCTGTTTTCTGCCGTCAAGACATCTTGCGAGGCCACTTGCTTTCTTTCGATGGCATTTTGGTAGTCTTCGTCAAACTCAAAGTCAGTAAGACTGACTTCCGTTACAGAAATCCTTGATTTTAGGAGAGATTTGGTTAGCTTGTCGGTAACTTCCATTTTAACCAATTCTCTATCAGGAATCAGCCTTTCACCTTTAAACATTGCCGTTGACGCTTTCAAAGTTTCCTTCATTTGCGGATCAACAATTTTCAAGGTAATCAAATCCATATCACCTACTTCTTGAATAAGCCATATCCAATCTGTTGCAAGTATCTGATAGTTCAAAGTTACTTCCGTAGTAACTATCTGAGAATCAAGACTGGCCGCTGTCAACAGAAGGGTCTTTTTCTGAATCTTGGTGTCAAAAACATACAAATCTTTAGTTACTGGATTGACCCAATGCCAACCTTTCAGAAGAGGCCTGTCTTCAATCACACCTTTTTGCTTATCAAAAACTATTCCCGCTTCTCCAGGTTGAATAGTTTCAATCCCTACCAGGACAACTATTACGCCGCCCACAACTACAATTGCAAATAATGCAATTATTATTGTTCCAAATATTCCAAGTTTTGTTTTATCTCCATCACTCACATCTATTCCTCCTAATTATCATATCCTTCTTTTAGTACTGTCTCTAACACTTCTATCTCCTTAACAACAGCTTTTCCTTCTTCGGATTCAAAATATATGTATGCACCGAAGAGGATTATAAACAAAACTATTGCTATCAAGGAAAACGCTCTACCTCTTCCCATCAGCACAATAGCTGCTACCAGCATAAACGATGCCAATGCAGCAATAATATTTTTGGGACTGGCATCGCTTATCAGTTCGCTTTTCATTTCGTACTGAAGTTTTTCTTCTCTGACCGTTGTCAATAGCCCGTCTCTGTAATCCTTGTATTTTCGTAAGATCTTTATGTCAATCATCCATTTATACATAAAATAGATCAAACAAATTACAAAAGGAATTGCAAAGAGCGGAGCTATAATCGTTAATCTTTCAATTAACATCAGGGAGAAAATCAATCCAAAAACCAAACAAAGAACCCCTGCAATGCATTTCTGAGGAGAACTAATTGGTTCAATCGGTTTTTCAATTCTTTTTTGCATTTTAATTGCCTCTGTACTTTTATATCACCCTTTAATTATTCTTTGCTTTATAAGGGCCGCATTCATATGAATCTTTCGGCCCGAACAACGCTTAAGTATTTAAACACTATTCGGACTAAAAGATTATTTATTAAAGATCTCATTATTTTATTTATCGTGACGCTTTTTAAAGCATCAAATCAAGTTAGCATGCAATATAAATCCTGTCAACCCCTTGCACAAAATTGTAAAGGTGAAATAGAAATGTCCTATTAAAATTTAAATAAATTTGTTATTGCTATTTTCTTATATAAATACTATCACAAATATAAGAAAATAATTTTTAGAAATAATTTTAAAGTTATGAGCTCTTACGAGGAATACGAAAAAGGTGATAAGATAATAACACCAGAAAATGAGACGGAAATAAACAAGATTGAATCAGAGATCGTTTCAATGGCAAGTGATGTCAGAAAAGAAATAAAACAACTTAGAACAAAGATTGAAAGACTTGACGATTTCCAGAAAGCTGGAGGGTTAAGCACTGATCTTTTTATTGAATCTTTCAAATCTAGAATTGATGAAGTGGAAGAATCTTTTAAATTATTGCCAGAATACAAAAATAAATTTGAAGAACTTTATCATAAAAAATATGGAAATCACTTAGGAGATAGTATAGATAAAAAATCAAAGGAAGACACAAACAACGAAAAGAATAATGGTTTAAACGACGAAAAAAAAGAATTTCTTCTTGAAATAAAAAAAGAAATAAAAGATGCAACAGGAAATATTTTAAAAGTTTTTTCAGCTTTTACAATGAGCTTAAACGCCTTAGGAGATGGAAAAGATCTGCAAGAGGCATTTATAAAAATAAATATAAGCGAAATTAGATCAATAGAAGAAAGTATCAACAGGCTATCGCATTGCAAAGAAATGATTTCCGAATTTTGTGAATAAGCTAGGTTCATCAACAGACAGACAGACATAGAACGCCTCCGAAATGTTCACATTTAAATTCACCATACAATAAATTATAAAAAGAGACTGTTTACAAAACAAACAGCTTTTTTTGTTAATTCAATTCTAAATAATTCTGATATTTAAACAGAACCGCACTTGTTACAATACAAACGAAGGATATTGTTTTAAAGATTTTATTATAGCTAAACCAAAAATCCCCCTAGCCCCCTTTTTCAAGGGGGGAATTTGCGTATTCCGATTTATCAAATATTACTAAATTGCATACAAATCATTATTCCTCCGGTAAATTCTTACCCTTTAATTCCTTCCACAAGGAATCAAACATAAATTTGAAAACTAAAAAGAGTTCTTTGTTCTCAATAATAATGCCGGTAAGAGAATCCCTGAGAAAGATCAAGGCTATTTTATCTTCATAAATATAGACTAATGAATTAAGATCAATAGTATCGGGTAAAAACCGAAATTCACGGAATAATAATTCTTTTTTTCTATAAGTATCAATTTGATGAGGATCATGATCTGATATTATGTATGATTTTGTTCCAATCTGTCTTCTCTTTTGAAGAACATCTCTTTCTATTCTTTTTTCTCCAAGAATGTCAAAAGCTTTGCCTGAAGTTATCATTCTTGAATCATGCTGCGAATTCATTATATCATTAAGAATGTTCCATATTCCTTCTTTTCCTTTATAATACCTGATAATAGGCACGGTCGTGTCCTTTTCTTTTAGTGCTTTTAGCTTTGGCAAGGAATTTTTCAATTCTTTCTCTTTGTTTGATAGCACCTCTTTTTCTTCTTCCAGTAATTTGAGCAGTTTATCCGGATCTTCTGTGACAAAGATCTTTATACCTTTCTTTCTTGCAAGAGAAATAAGCCCCATTTCTTTAAATTTTTCCAGGATCACATAGGTAGTTGGCCTTTTTACTCCCGCTCTTTCGGCAAGTTCCGTAACCGAAGCACTGCTCAACTTTAAGGCAGCTAGATAAATATCTATTTCTTTTGAGGAAAAATTTAGTTTTTTGAGAATTTGACGCATTATAATGGAATTAGGAATCATGAACATGAATCATGAATTGAAATTGTGAGCTTCTACTATCATTGCAAGGAGACTGAACAAACACAGTGAATGAGAAAGTGATATCATAATAGACACACAACTGTCTGAAATCTTGTAATAATCGCTTACTCTAAAGCAAATTTAAAATCCTAAAACTTTAAATTACGCAATTCTAGAGATGTCATCCTGAATTTAGTTCAGAATCTTCAAATTGTTACTTCTAGCTTAGATTCAATTCAATAGATTTGCTCTTTCATTTTTAACTTAATCTAAAGATCTAAAGATTTATAGGCTCATTTGTCGTAAGAGATAGAAGATTCTGAAATAAATTCAGAATGACAGCGCGCAAGAACGTAATTCCTAAATTAGCAAACTTAATACCATTATTAATGCTAAAACTCTTTTATTTATTAAAAGATAGATTCAAGGTTTCGGACAGTAGCGTACTAAACACGGCATAAGCTCCGCAATCCCATAACTATGCGCGAAGAGTTTTATTACGGGATTGCCACGGGCTATCGCCCTCGCCATGACAGAAGCAATTTATATTTCCATTATACTCTCACTTTTCTACTTTGTCAATACTTATTGACAACAATGTATGTTAATATGTTGGCTAATAGCAAGGGTTTTATAGCTATATAATAAAATCCCTTCTTAATATAGTCATTTGCTATTGTCTATAACGTTTACTCGTAATAAACTTATAATAGTTAGGACGTATATATAGATTGATGTTCTAACTTTCAAACAATTTTAAGGAAAGCACATTAACAATAAAAGAAGGTGATATATTTAGCAGATGAAATAGCAGTTATTGTAGTAAGAATAGTATAGTTTTGTATGTTGAATTTGAGGTGAGAATAATTATGATAGAAAAAGAGTTTAAGTATTTGATTGATCTACGAAATATTCCAAAGGAAGTGTTTGGATGTAACTTCATTGATATTAAGCAGGGATATATCAGTGATAAATGTGATTTAAACACTGAAATGAGAGTCAGAGTTGAAACTCAAGATGAGCGAGAAAAATATATTCTGACAATAAAAAAAGGAACAGGTATAAAAGGAGAGCGAATTGAAGCGGAAATTGAATTATCAGAGAAAGATTTTAATGAGGTTTGGATATTAACCGAGGGAAAGAGGTTGAAAAAAAGAAGGTATTTAATTCCTTGCGAACGATCTTGCGAAAGAACAATATTTATGGAATTGGATATATTTCAAGGCAAGTTCAGCGGACATGTCACATTAGAGGTTGAAGAAAAAGAAGAAGGAGACCTTGAAAATTTCGTGCCACCTAATTGGGCAAGTGTTGATGTAACGGGCGATGAAAGATATAGCAACAAAAACTTAGTTTTTTGCGGGCTAGGAGATATAAAATAGAGGTGATTTATATGAAGAGATGCAATTTGAATTCAGGATTAAATGTATTGATAGAAGATATTCGAAAAAAGGCAAACTCAAAAAAAAGCATG
>JAGLOZ010000053.1 GCA_023137595.1 Minisyncoccota bacterium
ACATCTATTTCAATTAGATCTCCTGGGTTGTTAATGGCTAGATCCTTTGGTTTCCTTCGTTTCTTCTTCTTTTTTACTACTGTTACCTTACCAAAATGAGATACTTTTTGTCTGTGATGATAGATCTTCTTTTCTTTGATTATTCTGCCTATTTTAGATTCTGAGTATATTGGTAAATTATTATTTTTACAAAATATGTCTAAATCTTTTTTAATTTTGGTTTTGCCCATATTTGGACAAATATCTAATCTTAATCGCTTTATTTCTTTTAAAATCAAAGAATGTATTTCTCTTTTATTGTTGTCAATCCTTCTTTGTGATCCTGGGTTTAAACTGCTTAGTTTATGTTCGCTGTCACTGTATGTTTTTTGCCATGAATACAGAGTTGATTGTTTTACTCCATAAGCATCTGTTGTGGCTTGCAGTCCATATTTCTTCCAGAATTTTAATATCTTTAGTCTTTGATCGGCTTTCTTAGTTATCATATAATTAGGGTAATGTTTTAACCCATAATTATACAATCTAGAGAAACCTTTGCAATGACCATATTTGAATCCTAATTGCATATATTTAGCTTATTTGGATTCCAATATGTGAGTGAACTTATTCAGAAATAAACTGTTAAACTGTTAAGATTCAAAAAGCCCAACTTCCTAAAAAAACTGAACTTCTTTTATAACATCATTTCTTATCTGCTAATTCTATAACCCTGCTGGCTCCATACTTTCATCCAAGGCGAGGAGGTCTGCGTGAAACCTATGGTAGAATGAAAATTTTCATTCACTACTCTCTTATCTCTTCCCCCGCCTCATACCAGTCCCTTTCTTCTCTATTGATGATAAACACTTCGTTCCAGCGATAGCCTTTGGTTGTGAATTGTTCCGCTGTCAAGTTGAAATGGTGTTTGGTTCCGGTGTCGCTCATTGGTTCCAGCTCGTATACTTTGGGATCATTGATGTTTCTTTGTTCGTCTTGGCATCTGACCAGGTTGGAAGTGATGAAGGCGTCTATGGTTTGTTTGTCTGTTGTTGTGATATCGTTCCAGGGGTTGTTGTCTTTGTTTTTGTCAAAGTGGGAATAGCTTTCAAAGATTCGGGGGGTGAGGATCAATCTTTTATATTTCTTATTGTTGATGATCTTTGTGATATAGACATCAAACTGTTCCAGTCCTTCGGCGTTGGGGTTTTGAATGAGGTCGCCGTCTTTTATGTAGTTAGGGTTAGAGTTTATGGAAGCGGATATTACTTCGGAAGCTACGCCGTATTTGGTGTAGAACTTAATATAGATAGTAT
This sequence comes from Minisyncoccota bacterium, assembly GCA_023137595.1. Taxonomy (GTDB): domain Bacteria; phylum Patescibacteriota; class Minisyncoccia; order JAHIHE01; family JAGLIN01; genus JAGLOZ01. The sequence continues at coordinate 1,293 of JAGLOZ010000053.1, forward strand.
TTGGTATTGGGTATTTGACATTCAACAGCTTCCATTCAATTTCTTCTTGATAAGGAACAATAGAAGCGTTTTTGAAATCGGGGATGTTTGAGATCGCCATTTTGGTTGTGTTCGCGCCGACGTAGAGTTTGAGAGTTATTGTGTTTTCATCTTGGTTAATTACTGTCGCCTTGAATCCTCCTGCCGAGTTTTCTTCTGTTGGCTCCGGTTGAGTTGGAGAACCTAAAGATCCGACCGGCAAACCTCCGCCGGCGAAATCATTGTCCTTGATTGAGGCAGTGACGGATGAAATTGAGATGCCGTCGTAGTTTGAATCCGTGTTTGCGGAAGTGTGATCTCCCTCTATGTCAGTGTCGTCTGCGGCGGCAACTGTTATTATCTGGAGAGTGTTCCAGTTGGCGCTTGTGAAAGTCAGAGTTGCTAAATCTGTTGTTGAGTTTGTGTCCGGGATGATAGTAATTACAACATTAGCAGTCGGGGTGGTGTCTAGAACAATCATGTAAGTATCAGTCGTTCCTCCTTCTTCAATATCCGTAGAGCTTACTGGTTCGGTGATCGTTATCCCTGCGGATGAGATCGTAAAGCTGGTGATAGTTAGAGCGCTGGAAGCATTTCCGGCGGTGTCGGTAACGATTACAGTGCAGTCTGCGTAGGTTCCATTGGTGAGAACGTTAAGAGTGACGGTATTGTCTCCTGAGGTTGCTGAAGTGTCCGTGCTATCGCAAGATCCGCCGCAAGCTATCGTTCCTGTTTCCGTGGAGCTGAAAGTGTAATTGGGGGTGGTGTCTGCAGCGGGGGTTGGTATAGGAGCTACTTCGGCGAGAGTGGAAGCGGTGGTGTCTATGATAATATCTTTGTTCGTTTCCAGGTTTGTGGCTGGAGTGAAGTTGGTCATGGCGTTTCCCGCTTGGTCGGCTATTGTTCCGGAAACAGTTTTTATGTTTAGGTCGCTTGAGGTGTCTCCTGCCTGTACGGCGTAATCACATGTTCCCGTTGAAGAATCAGTTGCGGTAAAGGTGCAGGTTCGATCTGTTGCTCCTGTTTCCAGAGTTACGGTTATATTCCCTGTGGAAGTGACATTTTCAGAGAAGGTTAGGTCTATGTCTATTACCTTTCCTGTGGTATATGAATTGTTAGCTTTGTCGGAGTTGATTGAGATGATGGTGGGAGGTGACATTGTCAATTCCAAAAGCGTTGGAAGTTACCCATGCGTCCGCGTCAACAAAGCTATCGTTTGGCCTGATCCGAAGATAGACGGTGCTGTCTTCGGTGGTTGGCAGATCGATGGCGCTATCCCAGACGAAAATATGGTTTGTCACGGGAGACACTGAGCTTGCCAGTCCTGTCAGCCCTTCCGAAGCTCCTCCCGCGTCAGTAGCGTCAAACCAAGTTGAGTTGTCAGTTGAATATTCTATGCCTGAAATTTTGTTTGACGAGCCGGTAAGCGCTGGTTATATCAGAGTCCAAGAAACAAGATCTTATGGATCTGTCTATGTCGGAACAGCTATGTTTGGCGACTTTAATGGAGATGGTCAAGTCTGTAGAAATGATCTGAATGTTCTCTTGGAGTACAGAAATCAGCCTGCAAGCGAATTTCCACAAGGAGATCTGGATGGTGACGGAACAATAACCGTTCTAGATGCCAGAAAGTTAGTACTTCTCTGCACTAATCCGAGGTGTGCCTGTAGCTAAGAAGTAGGAGAGTTTTTTGTGAGAGAAATAACTTTGTAAAATGCGAATTTGTTTCCCTTTTTTTATTGAAGATTTTTTGCGAGATCTCGAATCTTAGCTTTAAATTACACGCCTATTTTGTCATCTCTAAAAATCCTTCTTCGTTTATCACTTTTACTCCCAACTTTTTCGCTTTATCAAATTTACTCCCCGGTTTTTCACCAGCAATAACATAATCAGTATTTTTTGAAACGGAAGAAGAAATACTTCCGCCTAAAGCGCGTATCTTTTCTTTGGCTTTATCGCGGCTTAAAGTCTTCACAGTCCCAGTCAAGACGAAGGACAGTCCTTTTAATTTTTGAGACACTTTTTTTTCTCCACTTATTTTTACGCTCGCTTCTAGCAGGTCATCAATCAATTTTAAATTGTCTTTGCTATGAAAATAATCATAAATACTCTCAGCAACTTTCGGCCCCACGCCTGCCGTTGCCTCAAGATCTTCTTTCGTAATAGTTTTAAATCTGCTAAGCGTGCCGATTACTTCACTCAGATCCATCGCCGTCTCTTCACCGACATGCCTGACTCCCAAAGCATAAATAAATTTTCCTAGAGTTATGTTTTTGCTTTTCTCAATTGCGTCAATCAAATTGTCAGCTGATTTTTCCGCAAATCTTTCAAGCGGCTCTAAATCCCCTTTTTTAAGTTCAAATATATCTGAAAAGCTTGATATAATCCCCTCATCCGCAAGCTGTTTGATCTTATTCGGACCAAGTCCATCTATATTAAAAGCTTTTTTGCTCACAAAGTGGGATAGCTTTCTAAGTTCAACCGCAAAACAATTTTTATTCGGACAATAGCTGACTACCTCTTCTTTTGATCTCACAACTTCCGTTTTGCAATTCGGACATTTTTTCAGCATTATGAACTTTTTTTCTTTGCCGTCTCTTAATCCCTTCACAACGCTAACTATTTCAGGAATTATATCTCCCGCTTTTTGAATTACCACCGTATCTCCGATTCTCACATCTAACCGCTTTATCTCATCTTCATTGTGCAGTGTCGCTCTGGAAACTGTAGAACCGGCGATATTAACAGACTTCAAATGCGCCACGGGAGTAAGCGCTCCCGTCCTTCCAATTTGAACTTTTATATTCTCAATAATAGTTGTTGTCTGCTCAGCGGGAAATTTATAGGCAATCGCCCAGCGCGGGGCCTTTCCTGTATGTCCGACTTTTTTCTGCCAATCAATATTATTTAACTTTACAACAACACCGTCTATCCAATAATTTTCTTTATCTTTATGCTTCTTCCAATAGTTATAATACTCAAAAATCTCATTTACGCTTTGGCAATGTTTCCAAAATTTGTTCACCTTGAATTTTAATTTTTTTAACAGTTCCAGTTCTTCGGATTGAGTTTTTGGAATCTCAAAAAACCTCCCCAACCTCCCCTTATCAAGAGAGGAGCTTAGCCCTCCTAGTAAGGGGGTTTGGGAGGTTTTTATCCATGACAAATCATAAATAAAACAATCTAACTTTCTTTCTTTCACAATTCTGGAATCAAGCTGTCTTATGGCGCCAGCGGCAGCATTTCGCGGATTGGCAAAAAGAGACTTGTCTTTTTTTGCTCTTTCTTTATTCAGCTTTTCAAAAACATCCTTAGACATAAACACCTCTCCTTCAACAATAATGTTGATGTTTTTTTCTATTTTAAGCGGAATGCTTTCTATGGTCTTCAAATTCTGCGTTACATTTTCTCCAATTTTACCGTCCCCTCTCGTTGCTCCAGTTTTTAAAATCCCGTTCTCATATTCTAGCACAACATGAAGTCCATCAATCTTAAGTTCGCAAGTGTAATCCAAGACTATATCACCGCTCTCTCCTTTTTCTACAATATTTTTTTTAACTCTCTTCTCAAAATCAATGATTTCTTCTCTCTCAAAAGCATCATTAAAAGACCACTGCCTGACTTTATGATTGACTTTCTCAAATTTATCCAGTGGCTCTCCTCCAACTCTCTGCGTTGGAGAATCCGGCGTTATAAATTCTGGATACGAAAATTCAAGTTTATCAAGTTCATGTTTTAATGAGTCCAGTGCCGCATCAGAAATTTCCTGACGATCTAAAACATGATAAAGATAGCGATGATGATTGATCTCCTTTTTGAGTTTATCAATTCGGTTTTTTATTTGATTTTTATTCATTGGAAAAACAAAATTATTTAATGAAGCTCCTCGCCGCAAGCGGACGGGGTATCTCTATTAGAATTACAAAGATACGCCCCCAAGAGACGGGGAATTATGCCCGAAAGGGATTAAAAAACAAAATTATATAATCACATAATTACATAATCATAAAATTACCCGATTTAAGCTATAACCTCTTTACTGACGATCGTCAGTAAAGAGGTTATAGCGAAATTTCTTCTATCAAAAATAATTTTACATATGGATCAATCGAATATTTTCTTAAAATAAATTCTGTTTCCTTTGAAACATCGTAGGGACAAATCCAAATACTTTTTTGAAGCAATTGAAACTCTAACAAAAAAAGTTTTTCTCTTAATAAGCTTCTTAAGTATCTTTTCTTTTCAGGAATATCAAAAATTATCATTTGCCATTTTCCGTCAGACCTTCTTTTTTTCTTTTCTGTTTTGAGTTTTATTCTCAGAACTTTCTCGGCGCCTTTTTTCGTTAGAACAACGCCTTCATTTTGTTTCAAATTTTTAATTTTGATATAGCCATTCTTTTTCAGACGATAGATCAATTGACTGAATTTCTGTTTATCTCTTTGTCTTTCATATTGTTTCTTTAAATCATAAAGAGGCGGGCAGTAAGCTTCTTTAATTGTTCTATAAGCGAATAGATCAAAAGTTTTGTCTAACTTTTCAATATAACTGTATACATTTAATAAAAATTTGTCAGTAACAGGCAATTTCATAATACTTTTAATTAAATCTTATACTTTCTTTGAATCACAAAACTCTTATGATTTGTTTATTTAGTGTGAACATTAGTTTAAATTAGTGCTTACAACAGAAGATGCTAATAAAACTGATATTTACACAAAGATAGCTAAAAATATAATTTCGTAATCCAAAATACTTATAATTCTATTATATACTAGCCTACAATACAAGCATAACCTCTTTTCTAACGGTCGTCAGAAAAGAGGTTGTGCTTGTATTTATTATAAATTTTACTTACGGCAGCAATAGAATAATAGAACAATTTGACAATTTGACAATTTAATTCGTTAATAAATAATCATATTTAAGTACCACTCCATAATATCTTCTCCCCAAAACAACGCCAAAAAAGTCCCAAGAACTAAAAACGGTCCAAACGGAATCATACTTTTCATTTTTTTATTGCCAACAAGCATTAAAAATATTCCAACCACTGACCCTGTAATGAAAGATAAAAATAAAGCGATTAGAATTAACGGCCAGCCTAATATCAATCCCATCAAAAATCCTAATTTTATATCTCCCCCGCCCATGCCCTTGCCTTTGGTAATCACTACAATACTATAAAAAAATGCGCCAGATATGAATGCTGCAAGTAAAAAGTTTAAAAATTGAGAATTGTTATCTGTAATGTGTAATGTGTAACGTGTAACGAGGTCATCAAACAGATTAAATCCCAATGCTACGACAATCGCCGGATAAATTATTTTGTCTGGAATGATATAATGCTTTAAATCGTAGACGAAAATTACGATTAAAGCTGAAATGATATAAAAGCAAAAAAGCAAAGATACCATTAAATATTGGATATTGGATGTTAAATATTCATAATTCATAATTCCTAATTCATAATTCACAACTGATACAAACAGTATTCCCGTACCCAATTCAACTAGCGAATACTGCCAAGAGATCCTCTTCCCGCAATATCGACATCTTCCTTTTAAAAATATAAAGCTGAAGATCGGAACCAGGTCATACCATGCTAGAAAATGTTTGCAATGCAAACATTTTGATCTGTCATTTATTATCCTATCTCCATTCTTTAATCTAAAAACAACCACATTCAAAAAACTGCCAACGATAAGACCAAAAATGAAAATTATAAAATAAAATAAAAACATAAATGAAAAATATATAATATAATTTAATCACACGCAATATCAAAACCCGTCGCATCACACGAAAAACCATATTTTAATTCCCTATAACCATCCAAGCAAACGCTTTCGCCACTATTAAGCGTCGATGAAAAACAATATCCAAGAGCAGCATCCCCGCAAGCAAGCAATCCGCCATTTTCCGAAATTGAATTTTCAATAACCCCACCTACAACAAATTGCGGTTCATCACAAATCAGATCAAAGTTGCCATTATCGTCAAAAAAAATTTCTGCCATTTTTGCGCTTTCCGTAATAGCATTTTTTATTACCACATCTCTCGCGCTTCTTTTTGCTTCGTTTAAACTAAATAATACAATAGAAGCTAAAATACCAATAATCGCAATTACGACTAAAAGTTCAATTAATGTAAAACCATAATTTGAATATTTTATTATACTTTTCATATTACTAATTTTTTATGTGGATATAAATTGAATATTGATATATAAATTGAAATAAATAAAATATTACAAGCGTTGCTAGCGTAAGCCCTTTAATGCTTCTACTTTTCAAAAATTTTTTATTACAGATTAAAATAACATAATACAAAGCAACAGCTGCCATAATATCAAGAATCAGGAAAATAGGCATCATATATCTATAATAAATAAAATTAGTAAATAATGGAACATAAAAAAAATATATTACGCAAAACAATAATAATGTGTATATATTTTTATAATATAAATTATTAAAAATATTGTCTTTTACAATCTCTTTTTTAGCAAGCCTAAGAAAAAATAGAATAAAAAATATTATTATCAACCCGAATACAAGCGGATTTGTCCATGAATTGAGAAAAAATTTTGAATAAGTTATAATTTTCTCAACATAACTATAAGTTACTTCGGGTTCATTAAAACCAGCTACCAATACGCTATTGCCTGTATTTCTTATTTTATTGATTGATTCTGTGGGAAAAAACAAGAATCCGGGAAAAATAATAATAATTGAAAATATAAAATATATTATATATAAAATATATTTTTTTATAGCGCCTATATATTTAGTTGGACATAAAGAAGAATAGTATATCAGAATAAAAAAACTAAAAGGAACTAATATCAAAACAGAAAACTTAGTCAACACTCCGAACGCCGCGAAAAAAGATGACAATAATAAATACTTATTAATTTCATATTTTTTATTCACATATATAATCAAAAAGAGGAGGCTCAGTACTAATGACATAGCAGAAAGCTTATCAACTGGCGTAGAATTATAAATATACGCGGTATTAACTGAATAAATCATAAGAACAAAAAAAGTTATTGTTCTGTTAAAATTTAATTTTCTTAGCACAAAATATAATAAGAAATAAAAAATAATAATTGATATTATTATTGGAATATTAAAAGCTGTTGAATATATATCCGCTTTATAAGAATCATAAAACACTAAATCACTATATAAATTATGAGTTAAATATACAAATATTCCTGAAATAGTCATAACCGTAATTCCCGGATGCACTGTCTGTAAAGCGCTTATAAAATCTAAATTTTTTAGAGATTCAATAAATCTAAAAGATCTTAAAACCCAAAGTTTTTCATCTAGATTTAATGCGATAGATTTAGTTACCATTCCTTCTAAGCTAGTAATTAAAAATCCAAAAATAAATATAATTGATAATATAATAAAATTACTTCTTAATAATTTATTTAGAATTTTCAGTTTAATCATACCTATTGAATAACTTTATTATATTTTAAATAAACGTTAATTATTTACTTAATTTATATTATTTCATTTATAATAGAAATATACCAAATTAAATAAAAAAGGGCAAATAAAAGCCCTTCTTTATCTTTAAATAAACAATAATATTATGGTGCACAAGATCCGCCCTGCGCGGTTAATGTCCCAATTCCAGTATTACCAGCATTGTCCACACACCAATATTTTGTACTATCACTGCATAATTGAGCAGAAATAGCATATGTTGTTGCCGTTCCGGTTAAAGTATAGTTTCCGGCGCATGCGGGTTTCGTTGGGTTCGCTACGCCATTTGAACCTAAGGTGGCACAGCCGGTATATGTTCCGTTTTGATTGTCATAGCAAAGCTCTATAGTATTTCTTACTTGCGCTATATCAGATTTTATTTGCGTGTCATACCCCTTGTTCCTAGCATCATTCAATGAAACAAGAACGATAGAAGCTAAGATACCAATAATTGCGATAACAACTAAAAGTTCAATCAGGGTAAAACCTTCTTTATTTAGTTTTATCATTTATTTCACCTCCCTTCCTAATTTTAATTTATGTTTTAAAAAAAATATCCGTAGAATAAAATTAAACTATTTTCATTATATCACTTTTATACCCTAGGCACAATAAAAAATTTCTATCTTTGCATCATCATCTTCAAATCATTAACATTGGTGGAATAGATTTCCGCGTTTTCCAAAGATATTTCTCTGTTTTTTACTAAACTCGCCAAAGAACTATTTAAAGAGATCATCCCTTCATCCGCACTGGTATTGATAACAAGGTCCAGTTGATGATTCTTGTTCTCTCTAATTAAATTTCTTATAGCGGAATTTGCTATCATTATCTCTACCGCGGGCACTCTCCCTCCTTCTATTCTGGGAACAAGCCGTTGCGATAGTATACCCAAAAGATTGCCTGCCAACTGCGCTCTAATTTGATCCTGCTGACCGGCAGGAAAACTATCAATAATTCTGTCTACAGTTTGAGATGCGCTATTTGTATGCAGTGTCGCAAAAACAAGATGTCCGGTTTCAGCGGCAGTAATAGCAGTACTTATCGTTTCTGGATCTCTCATCTCTCCAACAAGAATAACATCTGCATCTTCCCTAAAAACACTACGCAAAGCCGTGTTAAAAGATTCTGTATCAGTATTAACTTCTCTTTGGTTTATAATACACCTGTCCTGAGTATATATATATTCAATAGGATCTTCAATTGTAACTATGTGAACATATTTTTGATGGTTTATCCTGTCAATTAAAGCCGCTAACGTAGTTGATTTTCCATGTCCAGAAGGCCCCACAACAAGAACAAATCCTTGAGATTGTTTTGTAAAATCATAAACCATACTCGGAATATTAAGTTCTTCTAAGGTTCTTATTTTTGAAGTAATAAGCCTAAAAGCAGCGCTTACATACCCTCTTTGATAAAAAACATTTACTCTAAATCTAATTTTCCCTTCAAATTCATAAGAAATATCAAGTTCTTTGTTGTTTTCAAATTGCTCTCTTTGCTTCTCAGTTAGAAACGCATAAACAATCTCCTTTGTTTTTTTAGGAGTTAACACTTCTTTATTTGTCAACGGAACTAACCTTCCGTCTATTCTAAGCGTAGGATAACGACCGACCGACAAATGAAGATCGGAAGATCCCTCTTGCGCAGTATTTATCAATAAGCTATCCAGCTCTTGTTTAACGCTAATGCTTGTCATAGTGTGTAATTTTTAATTTTGTAAATAAATTCTAATTTTTAAATTTCTTAAACATTAAATTTATGAATTATGATTTAAAAGAAAGAACTGTTAGATTTGGAGAAGATAGAAGTTTTGCTAAAATTACTAAAACCTGCAGTAAATAATTTTTTAAAGTTAAAAATTTAAGCATTATTTTAAAAATATAAAATTAAAAATTATAAAATTTTATTTATCCTTCTTGTTTCAATACTTCTTTAATTTTTTCTACAACTTCTGATGGTGTAAAATGTGCTTTTATTATATAGCTACTGGCTCCAAGTTCAAAACCTCTTTCAACATTTTCTTTTTGGCTTAGATTTGTCAGAAGAATAACAGGGATCTTATCCAACTTCGGATTCTTCTTTATCGCTTTCAAAACGCTAAACCCGTCTATTTTAGGCATAACAACATCCAGAAGAATAATATCCGGCACCACTCTCTCCAATAATTTTATTCCTTCAACTCCGTTGTTTGCTACAATAGTTTCAAAATCTTCGGATTCAAATTTGATTCTATACATATCAGAAATATAAGAATCATCCTCAATTATTATGACTTTTGTTTTTTTATTTTGGTCCATATTGTTAAAATGTTAGTATGTTAGTATGTTAGTATGCTTCTAATTTTCTGTAACTCTTAATACTTCTTCTATTGTAGTAAATCCTAGAATAGCTTTCATTACGCCGTCTTGCTTCATCGTTATCATTCCTTGTTTCTCTGCCTCTTTAGCCATATCACTTTCCGTGATTCTAGAAGACATCCTAGTTTCTATTTCAGGAGTCATAGACAAAACTTCATAAACACCCATTCTTCCAGTATTTCCTGACCCCTTGCATTCAGAACATCCCTTCCCCTGAAAAAGTTTAATTCCATCCTTTAAATTTAAATCTTTTTTTTGATCGTCCGGAATATTATCAAGCTCTTTTTTAATAATCTTTTCCATGCTGATAGAAGGCTTTATTTCTTCTTTGCAATGTTCACATATTTTTTTAACAAGCCTTTGTCCAATAGCAACATTCAAAGCGGATGAGATAAGAAATGGTTCAATTCCCATATCGATAAGTCTCGGTACGACTCCGATAGCATTGTTCGTGTGCAGCGTAGACAGAACTAAATGACCGGTTAAAGCCGCGTGTGTTGCTAACTCCGCAGTTTCTTTATCTCTTATTTCACCTACCATAATAATATCAGGATCTTGACGCAAAATAGATCGGAGACCAGAAGAAAAAGTATACCCTATTTCTGACCGTATCTGACTTTGATTTATACCTGACATAAAATATTCCACTGGATCTTCCAAGGTAACAATATTTACCCCCTCTTTATTCAAAATTTTAAGCATAGCATATAGCGTGGTTGACTTTCCGGATCCAGTCGGACCAGTAACAAGAACAATTCCAAAGGGCTTATTGATATTTTCATTAATAATATTAAATCCTCTTTTCCAAATGCCCAAACTTTCAAGAGTGCTAATATCCGAAGAGGTATCTAAAATTCTCATTACAATTTTTTCACCATTCACAGTGGGAAAAGTAGAAATACGCAAATCAACACTTTTTTCAATATTTCCTCCAGAAGAAAGATCAAATCTAAACCTTCCGTCTTGCGGTTTTCTTGTTTCGTCTATTTTTAAATTAGAAAGAATTTTTATTCTTGAAACAACAGCGGCATTAATTCTTACTGGAAGAACTAGCGAATTATGTAAAACTCCATCCAGTCTATATCGAACCCTAAGGTCATCTTCGCTAGGCTCAATATGAATATCGCTAGCCTTGCCTTCTACGGCATGAGAAATTATTATATCAACGATTTTAGCTACTGGAGCTTCTTCTAGAATTCTTTTTGTTTCTTCCTTTTTTTTCTGCGGTTTTTCTTTGTCTACGATTTGCTGATCAACATTTTTCAACACGCTCTCAAGTTCTTCTCCGAATTTCCTATATTGCTTAATAGCAACATTAAAACTGGCCGCGGAAGTAATGTAAATTTTTGTATTCAAATTCTGTTTTACAGAAATAAATTTTAAAGCATCCAAAGCATCAATGTTCGTAGGATCAACCATTGCAACTTTAAGAGAATTATCAATTTTTTCAAATGGTATAAACTTATAAAACAGCGCTGCCCTTTCCGGAAGCTCCCTTAAAACCGAATTGTCAATTATTGTTTCTTTTAGGTCAATATAGGGAATATTTAATAAATTTGCTTTAATTTTAATTATATCTTCTTCGCCTGTTACTTTTTTCTTAACTAAAATATCAAAAATATCCAGATTATTTTTGCTAGATTCTTCAAAAATTTCATCTATTTGTTTTCTATCTGCTACTTTGTTGGAAATCAAATAATCATAAACTTTTTTTAGATATTCTTGATTCATTCCATATCATATAAACATATAAACATATAAACATATAAACAAATTGATATAGAAATTGTTTGTATGTTTAAATGTTTATTAGACCTCTTGCGTGATTAATTTCGTGACGAAATTAATTACGCAAGAGGTCTATGTATACTTTATTTCTCAAATCCCCTTAAAGCAAGACCAACTGCTACTGAAAAAAATGGTGAATTCTCCTTTAACGATTCATTTAAGGCTTTGTCATTTAGAATATTTTCCCAAGGATTTCCGATTTCTACAGGCACATCAAGCTCTTTTGAAAAATTTGTGATCAAGCCTGGAAGACCGGCAGTTCCTCCCGTTAGGATAACCTTTTTGACATTCTTCTTATTAGCGCGAGAATATGATTCGTTTATTTTTCTAATTTCTGAAATAATAATACTAATTATCGGCAACATAACTTCGGAGATATCCTTCTTTGATCCTCTATTCGCGCCGAAACCAATGTCTATCTTTAAATTTTCCGCCCTATTAAAATCAACGTTAAATCCATGACTGATAATTTTGGTGATTTCCTCTCCTCCAACTCCTAAAACAGTATGACTTCCTATGACAGAACCATTTTCGACAATAGTTATGCTTGTAGTCCTATTACCAATATCAACAATAGTAAAAGTTCCATCATTCTTACCAGTTAAAGATCTGGCAAGAGAAAAAGATTCAGTTTCTAAAGCAATTAATTTTAAACCCAGCGTCTTTACAATATTCATATATTTGCTAGTCGTTTCTTTCGGAATTGCCACTAATAACACTTTGATTTTCTTTATTTGCTTTGAATTATCAACCATATTATTACTTTCATTATGTGTTTCTTTGCCGATAATACTCCAATCAAAAACAACTTCGCTTATGGGAATCGGAATATATTGTCGAGCTTCAAAGTCAACTGCTTTAGTAATTTCTTTCTCTGAAATGTCAGGCAAGGTCATAATTGACGAAAAGGCAGAAGATATAGGAATTGACATTGCGACTTTCTTTGATATTATCCCTGATTTTTTAATAACATTTTCTAGATCTTTCGCAATTTTACTATCAGACATTTTTATATTATTTAGATTGCCTCCATTTCCTAGAATCTCTAAATAATCTTTAGTTTCTATTGAAGCATAATTTTCTAATATTATGTTTCCGTCTCGTAGTCCTAACTGAACTATTCTTATACCAGTTGTACCTATATCAATTCCTAAAAAACTAGAAAGTGGTTTTTTAAAAAAATTAAACATCATAAAATTAGAATATAGAATTTAGAATGTAGAATAAATTACTATAAGTTATTCACTTTTTACTTCAATCTTCATAGAAGAATTTTTTTCTATTTTAGGAAGTTTGACGGTGAGAATTCCGTTTTTAATCGTTGCTTCAACTCCTTCTGTTTTAATGTCGTTTGGCAAAATAATTGAACGCGAAAAATTTCCCCAAAAACACTCTTGATAATAATAATCATCAGTTACTACATTGTCAGGATTATTTCTTTTTCCTTTTATGGTTACCATATCATTTGTAACAGAAACATCCAGATCTTCAGGCCGGACACCGCCAATAATTGATTTTATGACAATAAGATCTTTTGTTTTATAAACATCTACTGTCAACTGACCCTCTTCGGGAACACTATCTTCTCCTTCTGCAAGCCATTCCTTGTCAATCTTTTTCTTTCCAGAACCATTTTCATCAATATTGTTCTGGAGCTTGATATCATCAACATCCTTTTCGCTAACATTTTCACTGTTATAATTGCTTATTTCATTTTCATTTTCATTTTCATTTGTCATCTTTATTTCTTTTTCTTCATCAGAATCAGAACTGACAATTTTGTCCAAGAATGATTTTTTTTGTTTTGTCATTTTTTTATTTTAATTTTATTAAAATACTAACAATTAAACATTATTTTAAAAGCACGCTCTTGTTTATATGTTTGCATGCTTAAATATTTATATGATTACATTATACCATTTTAAAAAATTACAACAAGGACTAGTTCATTTAAACATTTTAACATGTGAACATATTTTTTAATGTTTCACTATGCAGACTGTATAAAAAGTCCCGAATATGCGGAATTTACCCTTTAGGGTTTCAAAACCGTTGCAGATTCAAAATGAAATCCTAAAGGATAAATTCCGCTGAAACACAAACAAGTTAGCTATCTAACGACACCAATTTCTTTTTCAGTTTTTCTAATTTTGTCATGCTCTCCTGATACTTTTCTCTTTCTTTTTTGATAATTTCAACAGGAGCATTTTGAACAAATTGCTGATTATCAAGTTTCCTCTTTACCTGATCAATATATTTTTCTATATTTTCAATTTCTTTTTCTAAATTCTTTTTTTCTTTTTCTTTGTCAACCATTCCTAATAAATAAACTTCAATATTATCACCAACAACCAAATAGGTCGCATTCTTGATTTTCTCACCCCCCTCTTTTATTTCTAATTTATCAATTCCTGTTCTAAGATTTTTAATTAAAATTCCTTCGTTTTTTATCAATTCATAATCATTTCCTGCGTATATAATTGCATCTATTTTCCTATTTATTTCAACATTATATTCTATCCTGGCATTTCTTATCTTTCTTATAATATCATGAACTTTATTAACAGTATATTCTTCTGCCTCATTCAAACCTAAAACCCTATAATCTTCTTCTTCAGGCCATTTTTCAATCATTATAAACTTTTCATTGCCAATTTCCTGCCAAATATGTTCTGTAACAAAAGGAATAAATGGGTGAGATAATTTTAATAAATCTTGTAAAATTTTTAATAAAATAATTTCTTTGTCTCCGTCTTTTTCAAATTTACTAGTTTCCAAATACCAATCAGCTAATTTGTCCCATGTAAATTCTTTTAGTTTTTCTCCTGCTTGAGAAAATCTATAATTATCCAAATCTTCAGTTATGTCATGTATTAATTTTTTCATTTTACCTAAAATCCACTTATCCGCAAGAGTTAAATCGCCCCCAGAAACCAAGTTTCCTATTGGAAACTTAGTTTTTTTATCATTATCAACTGACATTAAAATATACCTTGATATATTCCAAAGCTTATTCACAAAATTCCGATACCCTTCAATTTTTTCTTCATACATCTTGATATCATTTCCCGGACTGGATCCGATGATCATACTCAACCGCAAAGCGTCCGTTCCGTATTTTTCGATCATCTCAATCGGATCAATCCCATTTCCAAGAGACTTGCTCATTTTTTTCCCTTGTTTATCCCGCACCATTCCATGAAGATAGACGTTTTCAAACGGCGCCTCCCCAAGCGTGTAGGTCGTCATCAAGATCATTCTCGCAACCCAAAAAAACAAAATATCATATCCAGTTTCCATCACGCTCGTCGGATGAAAATTTTTCAAATCCGTACTATTCACAACCCAATCTTCAAAAGTTTTATATTTCTCGTGGTCTTGGTCAAGCAATGTTGAAAATGTCCAAAGCCCGGAAGAAAACCAGGTGTCCAATGTGTCTGGATCTTGAATCCAGCCAAAATCTTCAGATGGCTTCTCTCCAACAAAATATTCGCTTTCTTTATTTTTTCTTTTAAGTTTATTTTCTTGAACCCAATCTTCATTGAAAAAATCTTTTTCTTTGAGTAAATTAATATACTGTCTACCTAATTGAATTTCTCCTTTTTTTCTTGATGCCCATAAAACATTTTTATTTTCTTCATTAAGCTTCCAAGAAAATTTATTAAACTCACTTTCATTGACAATATTAAGCTTCTGAAAAATAACTTCTTCGTTAAAATAAATTGCTTCCATTTCACTCCCCACTTCTGTTTTATACCATACCGGAATCCGATGCCCAAACCAAAGCTGACGAGAAATGCACCAATCGTGCAAATTTTCCATCCAATTAAAATATGTCTTTTCAAATCTCTCGGGAATAATCTTTATTTCCTGGTTTTTCACGACCTCCAGCGCAACTTCTTTCAAAGACTTATTTTGAAAATATTTATTTCCTTCAATTGTGATTTTCCTATCAACGGCAACAAACCATTGCTTTGACGGCAAAGGTTCAATTGGAGTATCACAGCGGTAGCAAATACTCAAAGACTGATCCATTTCCTCAACTTTCTCAATTAAATTATTTTCTTCAAGATACTTCACAAATTTTTCCCGCGCTTCTAAAACCGTCAATCCTTCATAATCCACTCCGGCATTTGCATTCATTTTTCCATCCTCGCCAATGATTTTGATTTTCTCTAAATCATTTTTTTCTGCCATTTCCCAATCAGTCATGCTGTGCGCAGGCGTTACTCCCAAGGCCCCGGTCCCGAATTCCATTTCAACTTCCCGATCCGCGATGATTTTGATCTGATGCGCGCCATTTCCCAGGTCAATTTCAAAAACCTGTCCGATGTATTTCTGATATCTTTCATCTTTCGGATTTACCGCGACTGCCGTGTCGCCTAATTTTGTTTCAGGCCTTGTCGTCGCGATCGTGATCGGAAAATCTTTATCATATTTAAAATAATATAAATTCGCTTTTTGATCTTTATGCTCAACCTCGTCATCCGCTAAAGTTGATTCGCACCTCGGACACCAATTCACAATTCTATCTCCCCGATAAATCAATTCATCATTATACATTTTCACAAACACTTCCCGAACAGCGCGAGATAACCCGTCATCAAGAGTATATCTTTCTCTCTCCCAATCGCAAGAAGATCCCATTTTCTTGGTCTGATTTCGAATCGTGTTTTTTGAATTTTCAACATATTCATTAACACGCTCTAAAAACTTTTCCCGTCCCAAATCATATTTTGTCTGTCCCTTTTCAGCGATTATTTTCTCAACTTTCGTCTGCGTCGCAATTGAAGCATGGTCCGTCCCCGGAAGCCATAGAGTATTTTTCCCCTGCATTCTGTTATACCGAATCATCAGATCCTGATACGCAAGCATTGAAGCGTGACCCAAATGCAAAACCCCCGTCGCGTTCGGTGGCGGCATGGAAATTGAAAATTTTTCCGCGTCTTCCGGCAACTCTAAACTATCCGGATTAAAAAAATCCGACTCTTCCCACTTTTTATAAATCCTATCTTCCACTTCTTGCGGATTATACGCTTTTGATATTTCTTTTTTCATTTTATAATCTTCTATTATCGTCTTTTTAAATTAGGTCCAAAGACACAGACGCTATCATGTATTTTGGACTCCTCACGAAAGTGAGGATGAAGTTTCACAGGATAAACGCGTTTCAAAAAAATTGTGATATTTCTTCCCGACTGGAGTTTATGAATTCAATTCAGTATCAGGAATCCGTAAAATTTAAATTCCTATACTTTTTAAGTCTAAAGACATAGACACTATTGTATTGACCGCACCACCAGAATCTCCATTAGGAACTTCTGACGAAACGCAATAGCACATCCAGTCAGCGCCAGAGTCCTCTATAAGAAACTCTGGCAGAGCGTATAAAAATTTTTGAACAAAAAGAAAATTTCTTATTATTCAACAACACATTTATAGTTTTCACAAGTATACCCTTCAATACAATCTTCTGAAAATTTGTCATCACATTCTACACATTTTTTTCTATAATAACTCGTTTTTATCTCACTGAATGCGGCAACAGGCGCATAAAAACAAATCTTAGTTCCTTTTACGCAAGTGTCACAAGAGTATTGGTCACAATTATTTTTATCTGTATTACATTCTTGCGTTATATCAGTAATAAATTCATTATTGATACAATTGTGATCAAAGCAATGAAAACCTTTTTTGCATGCTTTATCAAAAAGGCATTCATAACAAACTTCTTTGCCTCCGCTAAGCACTTTCTTGGCACTACCAGAAACGCAATTATCGCAAGGAGGACAAACAGCATTTGGATCTGAACAAACCGGATGAGCAATTTGTTCTTCGTTTTCATAAGTATAAGTTTCCCCTTTATATTCTGTCCCAGGAGGACATTTATTATCTTCGATAGATGAAATAACACACTGACCAATAGCTATAGCTTCTTGAAAAGGATTTTCAACTTCTTTGCCATCAATTGTATATGTTATTTTTATATCTCCATTTCCTTTATCTGCTTTAACACTAGTTCCGGCAGATTCTGCAATAGCAAGATCTCTATGATATTGCGCAACTGCTTTTCTCAGACTTTCTGAATACTCACAATCCATTTTTCCATTATTTGGCATTTCTTCAATATATTTACATTTACCATTTACTAATCCAATAATCTTCTTTTCCGTTATTTCACCAGTAAATGGGTGCTTGAATTTACACGAAAATGATTCACATAAGTCAAGTTTATTTGGAAAAGCATCACAATCATCAATGGTTTTATCAGAATTTCCAAACATCTCCTCGTATAATCCCTCATTTTTATTCTTTATCTCATTTTTCAAATCTTCCCATTCCTCCTCTATTAACTTTTCATCATTAAGCGGATTATAACCATTTTTGATTTCATCAAAATCGCTATAAGTATCACCATCTGTATCTATTTTATCAGAATCAGTTCCAAGAATTTTTTCAATATAATCAGGCAATTCATCCTGATCACTATCAAGTTCTTTATCAATTTCAATTTCCTTTTGACCTTCTAAAACCTCCGTATTTTCTTCAATAGGTAATTTACCGTCATCTTCTTTGTCTAAAAACAAAAAATATACCGCACTAGAACCAATAATAATCAAAATAATTGTAATCAACAAGATAATCTTCTTATTAATTCTCTTTTCAGATCTAGGAATGATTGGTTCGCCTTCACTGTCCAATTTAATTTCTGCACTATTTTCATTTGATTGCATATTTTGTTCTATGTTTTTATTTTAATTTATGAAAATTATCCTCCACTTCTTGCGACTTATAAGCTTTTGGAATTTCTTTCATTTTCTAATATTCTATTTATCGTCTTTAAAATTAATCTTTGATGCATCGAATCGAAAAACCGGGGCCCTTGCCACCTTTTTCACGAGCAATCATAGAATTCAATCCATTTAAAACTCGATTCCATACATAATACCCTGTTTCCGTAGAAGACCAAAATTCTGCAATAACGCCTCGCGCATTAAACCCGCCCGAAACATCACGCAGCACACCAGTATAAATTCCTTCAAAACCGCTAGCGCCTCCGCTTGCAAGCTCTTTGCCGGCTGGATCACAACCTGTTCCTTCTCTGTCAGTATCACAAGAATCAACAGCAAATCCCTTTTCCAAAACATACCATTCAGAATCTTTTGGAATATGCCATTCATCAGGACAAATTCCTCGCGCACCTTCCTCTGTAGAATCATTCATGGCCGTACTCCAATCATATAGTCCACCATTAGTATCGCACATACTATCATCATTATCATAACAATATCGAACAATACTATTGCCTTGTGGATCTTTTGTAACTTTTAAATTCTCTTTCATCCAACATTGATTGCCAATTTCTACCGTTTTATAAGTATTACCATCTATATCAACTACAGGACTATGTCCACAAATAAAACCATTATCAATGATATCAAACATCTCTCCAAAAAATCCCTCATCTTCATTCTTTATTTTCTCTTTTGCGTCTTTCCATTCTTCTTCTGTATATTTTTTATCAGTTAACGGATTGAAACCATTTTTAATCTCATCAAAATCGCTATAAGTGTCCCTGTCCGTATCTGAATTATTTTCATCAGTTCCCAAGACCTTTTCTATATAATCAGACAATCCGTCTTGATCACTGTCAAGTTCTTTGTCAATTCTAACTTCCTCGTTCTTAATTTTTTCCTTCACCATTTCCCACTCCTCCTCCGTATATTTTTTATCACCAAGCGGATCATATCCATTTTTTATTT
Organism: Minisyncoccota bacterium; assembly: GCA_023137595.1. Taxonomy (GTDB): domain Bacteria; phylum Patescibacteriota; class Minisyncoccia; order JAHIHE01; family JAGLIN01; genus JAGLOZ01. Next base: position 20,727 of record JAGLOZ010000053.1, read on the forward strand.
CATCAAAATCGCTATATGTATCACCATCCGTGTCTGCATTATTTTCATCAGTTCCCAAGACCTTTTCTATATAATCAGGCAATCCATCCTGATCACTGTCAAGTTCTTTATCAATTTCAACTTTCTTTTGATCTTCTGAAACCTCCATATTTTCTTCTATGGGTAATTTACCATCATCTTCCTTATTCAAAAACAAAAAATATACTGCGCCAACGCCAACAATAGTCAGAATAATTATAATAAATAAGATAATTTTCTTATTACTTTTACGCTTAAACTTAGAGCTGATTGGCTCGCCCTCGCTGTCCAATTTAATTTCTGCACTATTTTCATTTGATTGTATATCTTGTTCCATATTTTTATTTTAGTTTATAAACATTGGTTATAACTATATTTTAACACAAATTTGAGAATAAAAAAAGATGATGTGCTAGTCCACCTCATACTGGAAACTAAGTTGTTTTTAATTAAATAATCCACAGGAGATTGTAAATTCAAACTCCAGTGATATCTTTTGGTATTATACCATAGAATCCATTCTAGCATCCTGCAAATCTCTTTTCGCTATTTCATATTCCTCTTTTCTTCCTTCTACAACACGATTTTCCAGATAATAATCTTTCGGCTCTCCACTAATACTAACTCCAAAAGCTTTTGTTTTATCCAAAGAATCTTTCGACAAGCTCATTTTTGTAGTAAATACTGTTAAGTGTCTATTTGCTACTTCCTCTGCCAGCTCAAAGGAAATTACATCTACAAATCCTTCTAACGGAGCAATCAACACGCTCGTTTGGAAAAGTTTTTTGTCAAGATCAATATATAATCCAATTCTTTTTCTTTTTCCTTCAATCTCTATATAATCAATAGGTCTCAATTTTTACCCTCCTTTTTTTTAATACTTTTGCAATAAAACTAGCAAAAAACAATATGTATGCCAAGAATAAAATCGAAAATAAAAAAATTAATTGAACTAAGGTTGACAAACATAATGTTTGTGATAGTTTTAAAAGAAACGGAGGGCAAAAAATGAAACTAGGAATAAGGTTCTGGATTTGTGTTATAATATTAACAATTCCTTTTGTCGGCATGTGCTCTTGGACAGGTTTTGAAGCTCGCAATATATATTTTGAATATCTTTTTGGGCAAATGCCCATACTCTCAACCTTTTAACTGGAAGGGAGTATTTTTTTATTCAAAATGAACTTTTTTATGCGCCATCTCGTTGGCTCCATACTCCTGTGTGGAGCCTTTTGTGGTTCCAAAACAAATTACCTAAATTAAAACAGTATGGTAATACATATTACCATACAGTTTTATTTTTTTTGATTATTTCTACTCAAAATGCACCTCTTTCTATAAACCTTTTTAATTTATCAGCAAGTTCTAGATAGAATTTATTTTTTAGATCTATATAGTTTAATTGCACTTTGAAGTAGAAT
>JAGLOZ010000054.1 GCA_023137595.1 Minisyncoccota bacterium
TATATGATTCAAATAGCAGGCGGGATCATTTTCGGATTTTGGCTAGGAGGAGCTTTGAATTATATCGGATCAACAATTGGTTCAATAATCGTTTTTTTATTGGCAAGAAAATATGGAAAACCATTGGTAAATAAAATTGTAAATAAGAGAATTATGAGTAAATATGAATCAGCAATTCAAAAAATGGGTCCTTTTGGATTATTTCTAATTTATTTTTTACCAATTTTTCCTGATGACGAAATAATATATCTTGTTGGATTATCAAAAATGAAATTTAAGGATTTTCTGGGCGCTACTTTATTTGGAAGAGTGGGAGGCATGTTCGGCATGGCCTTTGTGGGTGCGACAATTGCAAAACCAACTAAAATTGGGATTATCATAATTCTTTTATTGTGTGTCATAGGAGCGGTTATATTTTGTTTTAGGGAAAAACTAGAAAGATGGTTTGAAAAGAGAAAAAGAATTATGTGAGTTGGATTGTAAAGCTGAAAAGTTATCTTTGCTTTTGAATAAGGTGGTATATTTTGGAGACTTTTTGAGTTAAAGACGGATCAGGTTAAAATGTTCTTTTAAAATTTATTAAGATGATATTGAATAGACAATACGAATGAATCAAGTGAAGAAAATATAATGAAAGAATGTTAAAACATTTTTTGAAAGTTCTTTGGAGGTAGATTAATATGAAAGGAAAAAATATATTTTCAACACAATTGCGATCAGGAGAGATCCCAACTCTAATGGTTAATTTTGATGAAGGTAAGGAAGAGTCAATTAATACATTAGCCATCACAATGGTGGCTGTATATTTAGCCCAGCTTCAAGTGGATTGGGAAAAAAGATGGGGTTCTAGCATTGAAAAGGCTCTAGATTTTATAGAGAGTCGCGCTTATAGACATGAAACAGAAGATTATGTTTTTTGGCATTTTAATGGATTTTATCCGCCAGATTGGGAAGACACTAGCTTTGCTATTTATTTGTTAGTTAAAAACAACCGATTAAAAGTTAGCGAGTTAGGTTCTCTTAGAAAGCTATTTCTAAGCAATATGACTAAGCGGGGAGTAGGAGTTTGGGTAAAGGATCCTTATTCTTCCGGTAACGCAAATCTAAACCAGTGGGATCCTACCAGCGCTTTGAATATTTTGCGTATGTATTATCTTTTTGAAATCGATGAAGTCGAGTGTGAAAAGGCAGAAAGATTTATTATAGAAAATCTGTCGCTTAATAAATTTGAAAAGGCAACGCTTTATTATACTGCACCGATTACCGCCTTTTTTGCACAAAGATTACTAAGTGACTTTTCGTGCAATAACAATAATTTCAGGTTAGCCATAAGGAATTTCTATAATGAAGTCACTGATGCGATTAGCGCGGGTTTTTTGATTGCTACTCCCATTGAAAAAGCTTTATTAAATTTTCCGACAGGAGAAAATGATAGGGGTTTAATATTCCATCATGGAAGAAGGACAAAGATTTGTTATGGTAGTCCTGTATTGTACAAATTGGCTTTAATAAAATAAATAAAAAAACACAAAGAGAAAATCAAATTAAAAAAATCAAACAGGCTTATTTATCAAATAAGCCTTTTTTAATTTTTAAAATTTTTTTTCTCCAAATTTATATTCCATTGCAAAATGAAAATGCCAAGATGTTTATTGTACAGATAATTTAAATTATTAATAAATGAAAAAAAGCAGATGCGCGAATGCAAATGCTCAACTTTCTATTTTTTGGATTTTTTCTGTGATTATTTCGTTTTTTGTTTTAGCCAGCCTGAGTCCTAGCAATGCTACCGCGATGAAGCATAGGCTCATTCCGGTTCCCCAAATGTGGTTATTTGCAACTGCTTTTGAGTCATAGAACATTAGCGCCAAGCTTGCTGCTAACAGATAGCCGACATTTGAGCCAAGTGTCGCCAGTATCAGCGGTTTCATCTCTTTTAAACTTTCTATTTCTATTTCTTGCTTAGCAAGATTTCTCAGAGAATTCAAGAAGAGAAGAATTCCCACAAAGCCTATGACAACCATTGTTTGATAGTCGTTTATATCTAAGAACGTTGATGTCTTTAAGATGGCTATAACAAACATAAGACCTAGAAATGTTCCAATTGCAGTTGGATACTTATATTCTTTTTTCAGGATCGTATTCCTCCTTTTCCATTTTGCTACAATATTATGAATATAAACATATTTTTGAAACCTGTCAAACTGGCTGGACTAGATTCTGTGCACCATAGAGACGCAGAATGTTGTGTTTCTGCTTATATTTGGCACGCAGAGTGTGTGGAATTTGATTTGAAAAACATTTAATCATATTTTCAAATAGAACTTTCCTATTATCACACTCTATACAATACAAGTTGTAATTTATCGATATAAAATTTGATACCGGCTATTTAAAAAATCAAACAAACAGATGACATAAATGTGATTTGGCTGTAGAATAAAGTATATAAAATGATGAAACAATCTGTGAGTGCTAAACACCTACAGATTAATAATAAAAAATATAATCAATAGATATGAAAAAAATAGGAATAGTATTCAATGAAGAGAGAAAGCCTGAAGCGAGGGAGCCTTCCCTTGAGATCGCAGAATGGCTTAAAGGAAAGGGGTGCGAGGCTTATGTTAATCCTGATGAAAGCATTCTGGGCAAGGGACTTGATCTTGTTGTGGTAGTGGGAGGCGACGGGACAATTTTACGCGTAGCTGATAGAATTGCCAGATTTTCAATTCCTCTGATCGGAGTTAATTTCGGGCATCGGGGATATTTGTGCGATATTGGGGAGAATGAAATTTTTAAAAAGCTTGAAAAAATACTTCAAGGAAATTTTGAGATTGAAGAAAAAACAAGAATTCAAGCCGAAGTTTTTAATAAAAAGAAAATGATAAGAGAAATTGACGGTTTGAATGAAATTCTGATTGGCGGAATTAGTCGGATGGTTTTTCTTGAAATTGAAGCAACTGACAAAGATAGATCGTTCAAAGCAACTGTCACAGGAGACGGAGTTTTATTTGCGACCAAAACAGGTTCTACCGGATACAATATTAATGCCGGCGGTCCGGTGCTTGTTACTGACGCTTTCAGTGTTGTTGCCAACAATGCCTATTTTAGTTCTGATTCTCTAATTCTAAATATGAAATCTTTTGTAACTTCAATTGAGGCAGTTTTTCAAGTCAAAATTCTTAATTCCTTCAAAGAAAACCTTCCTTTTTTGGCCGCAGACGGACAAAGGGACTACAGGCCCAAAGAAGGAGACATTGTTCGGATCAAAAGATCAAAATATAAAACACTTTTTATGAAAGTAGTTTAAAGAGAATAAGGAATATAATTTACCGGTTTTGCAGTCTTTTAGGGCTGTGGAGAATCATTATTGGAAAATTTTATAAACTTTACAAACTTTCAACTTTACAAACTTTATAAACTTATAATAATCTGTTATAATATGATATATAAATAATATAAAAAACAAAAATGAATCTAATAGAACTATCTCAAAAAGAGGAGCGATTAACTTCAGGACATAGGCTTTGCGCGGGATGCGCGGAGCCGCTTAATGCCAAATTGATTTTAGCGGCGATTGACGAGCCGGTTGTTATAATAAATGCCACAAGCTGTCTTGAAGTTGCTACAACGATATATCCTTATACGGCCTGGAAAGTTCCATGGATGCATAATGCATTTGAAAACGCTTCGGCAACGGCAAGCGGAGCTATTGAAGCCTATAAAGTATTACTCAGGAAAAAACCGGTTGACAGACCGGATTGGGCAAAAAAACTTCCTGAGAATATAAAATTTTTGGTTCTCGGTGGAGATGGAGGAACCTATGATATTGGACTTCAAAGCTTGTCAGGTGCTCTGGAAAGAGGACATCAGTTTCTTTATGTTTGCTATGACAATGAAGCATATATGAACACGGGAAATCAAAGATCGGGAGCGACTCCGAGAGGGTCGCACACCACAACTTCGCCCGCGGGAAAAGTTCAGCAAGGCAAAAAGGAATTCAAAAAAGATCTAACCGCGGTTATTGAAGGTCATCATATAAATTATGTCGCTCAATCTTCAATTTCAAATTTTGCCGATCTGACCAGAAAGGCAAAAAGAGCGCTGGAAGTTGAAGGGCCGTCATTTATAAATCTTATCAGTCCGTGCCAAAGAAGTTGGGGATTTGATCCATCGCTGACAATTCGCATTGCTGATTTGGCGGTGCAAACTAATTTTTGGCCGCTTTATGAAGTTGACCATGGAAAATTTATATTAAACTACGAACCAAAAGAAAGAAAATCAATGCTGGAATGGTTTAAATCTCAAAAAAGGTTTAAGCACCTTCTCAAATCTGAAAACGAAGGATTGATTCAAGAAATTCAAGAGCATGTTGATAAAGAATTCGCGAGGATTAAGAAGAGGGCGGAAGAGTGCAAAAAATAGCAGGCATGAACAGGTAAATAGTTTAAAAAAATAAAATTATTAAAATGAACGAAGCAGACTTTTTGCCAGATAATGATAGAGATGTATCTTCTGTTGAAGACACGAAAGCAGAGGATAATTCAGAACAACTTGAGAAATTACTTAAAGATTGTTTTTTTAATTCTCAAGAAGAATTTACTCATATGGATTTAAAAGAACTAGCTATATTGGAAAAGGAAAATAGGTTTAAACGAAACGACTGGACAAGAGGCGACGAAACTGAAAGATGCAATCTTATGAAAAAATTAGAAACTCATCTTCTGGAAAAAAATGAAGAAGAGCGAGTAAAATTTTGGGGAGCAAACAAAGATGAATACAGGGATTATTATGGACGAAGTGAAGAAAAAAACAGTAAGCAATCTTTTGAAACCCTAAAACATGGCATCTTGAATGAGATAATTGCAAATGAGATTTTAAAAAAACTTCCCGAATTTAAGTTTAAAATGACCACATCAGAAATAGATATTGATTATAAAATAGACATTATTGGGTTTTCAAATGATAATAAGATCGTTTTAGCCATTCAGGTCAAACAAGGTTCAAAATTCAAACAAGAAAAAATTCAAACCGTTCAGGAGATTAATAAGCCGCAAGAGGACAATAAAGAAAAAAATGATTTTTTTGACGGATGTTCTCGTTTGAAAGATGAATTGAATTTTAATAGTAAAGATGTTGTCTTAAAAAATTTATGGATTACCATTCCTGCTAGAGAAAAAATTGGAGAAGGTGGAAAGTGCTCGTATGATTTGCAAGATATTGTAATTGAAGATATTAAAGAAACATTGGAAGAAGAAAATAAATAATATATTATAAAATGCAAAAAAACGATCAAATTTTTAAATACATAATCTGGATATTTATATTTTTATTGATATTCAAGCCATCGCTTATTTTTTGGCTTATATTCGGAGCAGTCTTCTTGTTTCCTGTGTTCTTGGCCATCAAAGAAGAATCAAGAAAAAAAGGAATCAAGCTAAATTTTTCAGGAATGAAAGACGGCAAGCAATATTTTTCTTTAGACAATTCAAATGAGTTTATTAATAAATTAAGTTCTAAAATTATGGATAAAAAAACAACAAGTACGGTTATAGTGATCGTTCTGTCTCTTATCGTTCTCGCTAAATCCATCGTAATTATTCCCGCGGGAGAAACCGGCGTGTATCATTTGTTTGGAAAAGTCAAAGATAATGAACTGAAATCCGGTTTTCATCTTGTCAATCCTCTCGCTGAAGTTACAAGGCTAAGTATTAGGACCGAACAATATACAATGAGTGTGGTGAAGGAAGAAGGACAAAAGGCAGGAGATGATTCAATTGACGCTCTTACAAATGAAGGATTAACAGTTAAACTTGATATCACTGTTTTTTATCATCTTGTAGAAGATAGCGCTTCTGATGTTTTCAAAGAGCTTGGAATTGATTATCAAGGAAAGATCATCAGACCGGAGATCAGAAGCGCGATCAGAGAAGTTGTCGCGGGATATGATTCAAAATCAATTTATTCTGAAAAAAGAGATGAGATAATTGTCAAAATTAAGGAAAGGATGGCAAGCAATATTGATCCAAGAGGAATCGCGATCGAACAAGTTTTGCTTCGAAATGTGATCCTTCCGGCAAAACTTGACGCTAGTATTCAGGAAAAATTGCAAGCGGAGCAGGAAAGCCAAAGATACGATTTTATTCTTGAAAAAGAGAAAAAAGAAGCAGACAGAAAAAGAATTGAAGCCGAAGGGCAAAGAGACGCGCAAAAAACAATTAATGAAAGTCTGACTTCGGAATATTTGAATTATCTTTATATACGAGAATTAAAAGACAGAGAAGGAACGATTTATGTGCCGACTAGTTCTGAAAATGGAATGCTAATGTTCAAAGGGATACAATAGTAAATTATTCAATTCTAGTAAAGAACAGTCCTAGTTCCAAGGGACTGTTCTTGATAATAAATTATATTAATATGAAAAATAAATTAATCTCAGAAAAAATGTAGTAATTTCAGGTTTATTTTTCTCTTTTAATAAAGCCGGCAATATTGCTAATGTCGTAAAGCAGATTGATCATGGGCTGGTTAAGAATTTTAGCAAATATAAAAACAGAATTATGAATAGTGTCTTAGATAAAAAATTCATAATTCATAATTCATAATTCTAATTACAATGCCCAATTCTTTTTTAAATCGCTTTCTGAAACATAACACAAGGCATGAAATAACAGAACTTTATATTTCCGTAGCTATCAAAAATTTTGCTTTTTCGATGATAGCGATTTTTGAACCGTTATATCTATATAAGTTATACGATTCTATCTCAATGGTCTTTTTGTATTATGCCGTTGTCTATACACTACATTTTTTTCTTGTTCCTTTCGGAGCAAAAGCTGCCGCAAAATATGGATTTGAACATTGTATTTTTTATAGTATCCCATTCGCAATTTTATATTTCCTAGCTCTTTCGCAGATTCCTAATTATGGCTGGATGATATTTGCCGCGATCATATTTGTTGTAATTCATAGAATTATGTTCTGGCCGTCTTATCATACGGATTTCGCGCATTATAGCATCTTAGGATTTAAGGGAAGGGAAATGAGCGCGATGTCTTCTATCTCTATCGCGGCAACAGTGATAGGACCGATAATCGGGGGAATAATTCTCACAAAATTTGGATTTGAAGCTCTTTTTGTGATTGTTTCAATAGCGAGTTTGATTTCCATTATTCCGCTTTTTGCGACAAAGGAGAAATTTGAGCCTCACGATTTTTCATACAAAAAAGCTTTTAGGAGACTATTAAAACCTTACGGAAGATATAAAAGAAAAAATTTGGTAGCTTATTTTGCTTTTAGCGAAGAGACAGTCCTGATAATTGGCTGGCCTATTTTTATATTCTTTATACTGAAAGAATTCTATTTAATTGGAATATTGATGGGTGTGTCGGCATTGCTTATCGCGATAATAAATCTTTATGCTGGAAAGCTGTCTGACAGATACAGCACGGAAAAAAGAGAAAAATTATTGTCATCAAGCGCTTCTCTTTATTCCATTTTTTGTTTTTTGCGTCCTTTTGTCGGAGGATGGGTTGGCATTTTGTCGGTTGATTTTCTTTCTAAAATAGCAAAAATGGGCATAAAATATCCGATTTTCACTTTTATCTATAACGGCGGCGGCAGGCGTAAAGATTTTTTAGAATATATAATATTTTATGAATTGTCTCTATCTCTTGGCAGAATTATAATCATCTGGTTTGTGTTTTTTCTTTCCTTATATTTATCAGGATTTGTTTTTTGGTTTACCATCTTTACGCTGTCCGGTTTATGGGCTTTTCTGTTTAAGTCAGCGAAATTTGAATGAAAATTATTTATCAAAAAACAAGGGCGTGTCCACAAACAATCTTCATGATCTCATCACATATTTATGCCACCTTGGTTTGAAAAAACCTTTGATATATATCAATATTGTTCAATTATTTTCAAGCCAATTTGAGCGAAAATGTTGCGAACTTAAGGATATTATTAATTTATGTGTTTTAAAAAGAAAATTAATTGTCAAAGAATAACTTAAATAAAATGCACAGCAATTTGAATATTAGCAAACAATCAAAAGCCAAAATTATTCAAAAACTAAAAATTCTCTATGGCAAATCAGAATCGGAAAAAATTTATAGCGAACTTGAAGTAATAATTCTCAAATATAAAAACAAAATAAAAAATAAGAAACAACACAGAAAACAATTTTCTCAAAAGGATGTTGTTCTTATTACTTATGGTGATTTTATTCAAGACAAAAGAAAACCATCCCTTAGAATCTTAAATGAATTTGCAGAAAAAAATCTAAAAGAAATTATCAACATTATTCATATCTTGCCCTTTTATCCTCACAGTTCAGACAGGGGTTTCTCTGTTATAGACTATAAAAAAGTTGATCCTAGGCTAGGCAATTGGCAAGACATAAAAAAAATGAATAAAAACTTTGATCCAATGTTTGATTTTGTTTGCAATCACGTGTCCAGTAAAAACAACTGGTTTGAGAAATACGCATTGGGAAATAGAAATTACAAAGATTTTTTTGTTGCTTTTGACAGAAACAATAAACCAAATAAAAAAGAAATAGCCAGAGTTTTTCGTCCCAGACCGTCTAGTCTATTGAAAAAATGTAAACTTCCTATTGGAGAAAAATGGATTTGGAGAACATTTTCTTCTGATCAATTGGACCTAAATTACAGCAATTATAAAGTTCTTTTAAAAATGTTGGATATTTTTCTATTTTATGCGCATAAAAAAGCAGAAATTATAAGACTGGATGCCATAGGCTACATTTGGAAGAAAATAGGAACAAGTTGTTTTTTGACCAAAGAATCTCATACATTTGTTCAATTATTAAGAAGTGTTTTGGATGAAGTAAATCCTTCAACATCCATTATAGCAGAAATAAATACTGGAATTTTCTATAAGGAAAGCATGAAATATTTTGGTGATGGAAAAAATGAAGCACAGATGGTTTATAATTTTGTTTTTGCGCCGTTAGCGCTTCATACTTTTTATACGCAAAATGTCACAAAAATTTCAAAATATATAAACCAGTTAAATAAAGAATATCGCGGGAATGGGAATGCTTTTTTAAATCTGCTTGATTCTCATGACGGAATAGCAGTCGCAGGGATAGAAGGAAAAAATATGCTAGGTGAATTTGACGCGAAAAAACTATTGGAAAAAATAAAATTAAAAGGAGGAAGAGTAAGCTATAGAACATATAAAGAGAAAGGCAGGGTTCCGTACGAATTAAACATTACATGGTGGAGCGCGCTAAATGATAAAAATGGAAAAGAAAGCCTAAGTTTGAAAGTAAAAAGATATTTAGCATCAAGAGCCATAGTATTGTCCGTGTCTGGCGTTCCTGGAATATATTTATTGGGGTTGTTTGGAATAGAAAATAATGTGATGGGTGTGAAAAAAACAGGGCAGAAAAGAGATATAAATCGCCGAAACCTAACCGAGAAAGAAATAAATAATTTTTTAAATGTAGGATCAGGAAAAGAATATCTTGTTTTTAGAGGGTTAACTGATCTGATAAAAATCAGGATCAATGAAAAGGTTTTTCATCCCAACGCGAAACAAAGAGTATTGTCTATTGATAAAAATATTTTTTCTTTATTAAGAACATCAATTGATAAAAAAGAAAGGGTTCTGGTGCTGATAAATGTTTCCGGAAAAACAAAAAATTTAAAGATTGATTCAAAGAGGTACAAGATCAAAAATGGTTCACAATTTATTGATCTTATATCCAAAGAGGAAATTCTTGTTGAAAATAAAGTTATAGATGTTTCATTGGAACCTTATCAAATAAGATGGATAAAAATAAAACATTAAGATTTCTTTCATTACTATGTTCGCATATTTTTATTATTTATAAATTAGATAATTTATGTTAATAAAAAATTATAGCTTAGTTTCTGATACTAAGCAAAAAAGAGATTTATTAAAAGCGGTTGATCATGCGGTCTCATATTCAATGCCGAAGAATATTATAAATAATATTTTAAAAAAAACTGGAAATAGCATATTTGTTAATAACAAAAAAGCGGCTGATTTTAAAAAAAACAGAATTTTCGTTATTGGCGCTGGCAAAGCTTCAGGAAAAATGGCAGAAGTTTTTGAGAAAATTGTTGGAGCAAAAAATATAACAGCAGGAAGTATAAACTACAAGGGGCGCAAACCAAAAACAAAGAAAATAAAAGCAGTTTTAGCGGGACACCCTTTGCCGAATGAAGCAAGCATAAGGGGAACAGAAAAGATATTGAACCTGAAGAAAAAATATGAAATCGGAAAAGAGGATGTTATCTTTTGTCTGGTCTCGGGGGGAGGCTCCGCTCTTCTAGAAAAGCCGGCAGACGGAATAATTTTGAGCGATATGCAAAAAACTACAAAGGAACTTCTTTATTGCGGGGCGAGCATAAATGAAATAAACGCCATAAGGCAAGAACTGTCAAAAGTGAAAGGAGGGAAACTGGCGAGATATTTTTATCCCGCAAAAATCTATTCTTTGATTATTTCAGATGTTATTGGCAATGATTTAAAAACGATAGCATCCGGACCGACTGTTAATATAAGGAATAAAGATTCCGCTTTTTTGTTGATAAAAAAATACAATTTAGAAAATAAAATTCCTAATTTAGTTTTTAAAAAAATACAAGACCCATATGTCATTTATAAAAAATTTCCGAAAGTAGAGAATATTATTATTTCTGATGTAAATGATATGATAGATGTTGCGAAAGAAAAATTTGAGGCTTTTGGATATAAAACAACTATTTTGAACCGTAGGGTTACGGGAGAGACAAAAGATCAGGCAAAAAAATACGCAAAGAAAATTGTAAGTCTAAGCAAAAAAAATGAGCTTTCGAAATTTCAAAAAACTGCGTATATTTTTGGAGGAGAAACAACTGTAACTATAAATAACAAAAAGGGTAAAGGCGGTAGAAACCAGGAATTTGCCGCCGTATTTTTGAATGAAATGAAAGAATTTGACGGAAAATGGGCTTTTATTTCCTGTGCTAGCGATGGAACTGATTTTTTGGATGGAGTCGCTGGCGGAATTGTTGACTACAAAACTTTTGAAATTATTAAAAATAAAAAAATAGATATTAATAAATATCTGGAAACACACAACAGTTATAATTTTCTAAAAAAAGTAAATGGACTAATTTTCATGGGAAACGGCACGGGAACCAATGTCTGCGACATCCAAGTCTGCGTTGTTTGGAAATGAATTAAGTCTAATCATTATAAGGCAGTATTATAATCATATATTTCATAGTTTAACCATAAAATAAAGACACTATGGTTATATTTAAACTAGCGTATAATAATTGCGAGAAGATAAAAAATAAAATTTTATATTATTTCCATGTTGGCTCTATGCGGGCTGTCTTGCGCTGGCTCCATAGTCCATTTATGGCTGTGGAGCCTTTTTGCGATTTCAAGAAAATTGTTTTATAACGGGAACTGTTTTGTAAACAGTTCCTTTTATTTTGAAGCCTCAACAGCTTTTAATTTATTGTATAGGAATTTGAATACAGACATTTCAGGAGTCCGACTTCAAAAAAACGGAGTCGGACTCCTGAAATTGCGCGATAGCGTCTGTGTTTGTAAAACCTAATTTTATTATTATATGTTTTTAATCAAGATATTCCCCGTCAGCTTGCTGCGAGGTAGTTCATTTTAAGAACTTTCTATCTGTCTTGATAGCTCTTTGAATTCTTTGTCTTTCTCAACTATTTGCTCATTTACTCGCAAGGCCATTTGGTTAATTCCCATCAGTTTAATGCCGTCTAATTGCCTGACTCTTGATAATGCTACATATCCCATTCCGCGTTCAAACGATTTGCTTAGATCAATCTCAGCCGCGTCCAAGCTCATTCCTTGGCTTTTATGAACCGTGATCGCCCAAGCCAAACGCAAGGGGATCTGGCTAATACTGGCAACAACTTGTCCTTTTTGTTCAATTCCCCAGCTTGTTTGCTCTGCTACGATCTCCCTGCCTAATTTTGTCTTAACTATTGGTAAATTATCTTCATCGAAACCAATAATTTCGCCCAATGTTCCATTGACATAACCTTTTCTAAAGTTATTTTTAACGAACATAACGACAGCTCCTATTTTCAATTTCAATTCTTCGGGAGCAAGACAATTCTTTTTTAAGGAAGCAACTATCACACTAAGCCCGTCTGAACTCATATCAAAGATCTTTTCTTTTTCCTGTATCTTGGAAAGTTCAAAACCATTGATCGCGTCAACATCCAAGTTGTGCGTATAGAGTTTAGTCGGTTTAATTGAACAGTTGATTTGCTTTTTCAA
>JAGLOZ010000055.1 GCA_023137595.1 Minisyncoccota bacterium
GTAATTAGCAATAGCTGGCTATAATATAATTAGTTGTAATTGATATTAATTACTACCAGTTATTATTAAGTTAAATTACCCCCTTCTAACAATCCTGCCTTTTGTCAGATCATAAGGACTCATCTCAACAATAACACTATCTCCCGGTAATATTTTTATATAATTCATTCTCATTTTGCCAGAAATATGAGCCAACAACTCATGACCTTCATCGATTTTAACTTTAAATTTTGTCCCAGGAAGCGTTTCTACGACAACTCCCTCCACTTGTACTATTTCTTTCATAGATGTTTGATCTATATATTGATTAAATCTTAAAGACAATGCGAAAGGCGCTTTTAAGCGACAGGCACTTAGAATATACCTATGTTCTCTGTCAAATGTTTTGATATAAAAAGATTGAGATACAAAAGGCACCCGTCACCATAGAATATATTGAGATTTCTATGTTTTTAATTAAACCAACAAATAAAACAGCAACTAGCACCAACTAGCTGGTCTATCTTTATTAACTTCCTAAATTATTTTTTTATAAGATTTTAATTTAAGGGTGCGTAAATAAATAACATCCTCAAGTTTGCTTAGATTCGCGCCGGATTGGTTTGAAAAAAATTGAGAAATAAAGCATATGCCGAGAATTTTTTCAAGTCAAGATGACGTAAACCTGTTTGCCAAAAGACAGGAGTTAAGATGGCATTGTGAAAGTCATTTATTTACACGCCCTCAGTAATCAATTCCTCACTTAGCTAGTCTACTACACGGAATTATTTATGTCAATAGTTATATTTATTTTTTCATATGACGAAGGAACGCCTCTTACCCAAAAAGGCCAAAGACTGACCTCCGTTGATCTTATTCCGTTCATATTGCTAAAATAACTTTTTAATTCCACTTCACTTTTACCTGCTATATCTTTTTTCAGCTTATCAATATCAACTTTTACAATTAAGCCTTGCTTGATATGAATCTGCATCGCTATTCTTTCGTTTTCATTGATCACGACCTCGCCAACCTCGTAGCTTCTACTATTGTCTAAAAGTTTCCTGTTTGTATCCAATCTTGAGTTAATTTTTTCATTAATTATTTCGTCTAAATCAGCTCTTACTACCAGAAAAGCACTGGTTTTTGCTTTAACGCTCATTTGAAAACTATCAACAATATCTCCAACTTCAATGTCAGTGCTAATCTCCAAATCTTCCTCTTTCTTTGTGCTTTCCAACAGTAAAACTTCTTCAGAAATTTTTCCCAAAAGATCTTTTTCATTTTTTTCCTTAGCTAATTTTACAAGCTTTTCTTTAGCAGTTATATGATCACTTTCCGAAAAATATGAGACTTCCTTATCCATTCCGCCAGACATTGATTTAATTGATCTGGCATAGATAGAAGTATATTTAGGAGATCCTATTTCCTGTAATTTTGGCAAATGGAAAGAATCTGCTCCAATATTATATTCCTCTCCAAACTTATCAGCATAAATTCTTATCGTAACTTGTCCGGGAACATCAACTCCCTCAACTCTGGAAAATCCTGGAATTGTCACGGCTTCTTTGATCCTGAAAAGCTTGCCACTCGTCTTTGACAAGAACCTTGTAGTAGCGACTAATCTTTGCGGGCTTGAAGAATATTCATTAAAAACCGTGATCTCTCCGCTGGCCTTTTTTTGGACATGTTTTTTTCCGGTAGCCGGATAGTTTCCAGACTCTTCACTTGAAATTTCTATTGTTTCCAATGGAATTTTATTATTAACAGCATCAATCTTATCCAAGGATGCATCAGCCGTAAATTCAAAATCATATACCGCAACTTCCTTTTTTAGGACTATATTTATGTCAGCTTTAGGAAGTATAAAAGCCACTGCAAGTGACACTGCGACAAAACTTATAAAAATAAATAATGCGACTATTTTTGAGCTCAACAATGGAAGAATAGTTGTTTTTGTTTTCTTACTTGCTTTTTGAACAGGCTTCATTACTCTTTCTTTCATTTGAGGCTTAATGTCATCACCGCCATCTTTAAAACTTTCCTGATGGTCGTCTGCTTTATTATTTTTTATTTTTTCTGCGTCATGCTTATAGTCTTTATCGCCAATTTCATCTAAATTATTTACTTTTTTCACTATATCAAACATTTTAACTTTTTTTTCATGGCCTGTTTCAGCGTTATTGCTATCATTTGATAAATCGGTTTTATCTTTGTTTTCAAAAGAGGAGCGCGCGCTAAATTCATTGCCTTTCTGAAAAGAAATGTCAGCATCTTTATCTTTTTTAAATTTTTGAAAATCATCGGCTTTCATAACAGAACTGACAAGATTCTTTTTTCCGCTTCCGGCAATATCAGATTTCGCCTCAACGCTTTCACTTCTTGTTTCATTGTTTCCGCTAGCCGTTATTACTGAAATATTTTTATTTAAATCTTCTGCTTCCTTTTTTAGTATCTTGAGATTTAAAACATTGTTTAGAATTAATGCGTTATGAGGCACTATTAATATTATCTCTTTTTCTTCACGCTTTTTGATTCTGCTAATGATAGACGGGATTTCCTCGTCTTTTTTTATATAGATTTTGTTTTGATCGTCATTCTCCATATTAATTAGTATTTAGAATTTAGGATTATTGAAAAAGCAGTTCGCTAAGATGACCGTCGCCTCAAAACTTAAGAAACAAAATTATGCAAATGCTTTAAAAGTTATAAAAAATCACAGTTATAGTTTATTTTACAGGTAACTGTCACCAAGAGATTTTTACCGCTTCAACAGAAACTATTTAAGATCTATTTTTAATAATTTTTCTTAGCATCTTGTTTAACAAGTCTTCTTCTGCCGCCGTATCAAGTGCAAAACTCGCAAGACTAACAGAATTTATATACTGAAAACTGCTAGCCGATCCAGTTCTATCAATAACACTGGCAATATCGCCTATATTTATAAAACTCAATTTCATTTTTGAAAGAAATGGAAGCCTTTTTTTTGAAAACAATTCACTTGTTACTTCGCTTATGTTTAAAAGCTGGCTTGCTCCTCCATAAAACAATATTTGAGAGGGTAATAGACCAGAATTCAAAAATTCTCCCAAAGACAACTCTATACCTGTGAACATAATGCCAAGATCGCGGTCAAATACTTTTTTAATTTTATCAGAAAATTCTTTTTTAATTTTCTTACTTGAATGATCTATTTTCAACTTCTCGGCTTCGGAAAATTCTAAGTTAAACTCATTCGCCAAACTTTTAGTAAATGTTCTCCCTCCAATATCAAATGTTTTAACCTTTCTAACATTCCCCTCGCTGATAATGGTTATGTTAGTTGTTTTGCCTCCTATATCAATGAGAATTGCGTTGAATTTAATGATCTCTTTGATCCCCATTGACATTACAACTGCGTAAGGTTCGGATATTACATCAATTATTTCTAAACTTAATTTTTTTGCAATATTTTTAATTATTTCAAGATTTTTACCGGATAAAATAGAATTAAATATTTCCAGCTCTATTTCATTGCCCCTAAAACCAACCGGACTCATTACTCTGTATCCATCAATGCATATGTCCGCGATAACAATACTTGAGATCTCAATATCCGAGTTGTCCTTTTCTTCTTTTGATATTCTTTTTTTGATTTTTGCGAACGAATCAAGCTTCGCCCTATAAACGATATCTTTTATCTCTTTTGTGTCAATCTTGACTCTGGGATCATTTCTAATATAATTGACTTTCACCGTCATGGTTTTTATAAACTCTCCATCCATTCCAATAATCACTTTAGTAGGCCTTATTTTTGCCATTACAACGGCGCTATCTATCGCCTTCTTGCAAGCAAGCACAACGCTAGCAACATCGTTTATATTGCCTCCTTTCATGTTTGACTGCTTCTGGCGCTCTTGACCGACACCTATAATAAAAACTTTTTCCTTTTTTTTATCAGTGCGCAAAATTAAGACTTTTACAACTTCCGAACCAATATCGAGAGAAATAAAATAATTGTCGCTCAGCTCATTTCTCTGAAATATATTTGAAAAAACATTCATTTGTTGAATTTAGAATCCGAATCATGTCAAATTGTTTTAAGTCCCTGTCTGCTGACAGTCAGAAAAACTAAATACAAAATCCAAAATTTTGAGCATTTGAAATTTGGATTTCCTGCCTGTCGGCATGCAGAGGCTTGGAATGATTTGAGCTTTGAAATAATTTGGATTTGTATGGTTATTCTATATATCTTTTTTCATTCTGTCTATCAAAATTTTATGCGGACTTTCAAAAATGTTTATTACAAATTTATCAAACATGCCCTTTCTGTACCGAAACTCGTCCGTACTCATACAGACATAATTAATTCCCTTGCCGACTTCCGCTTCAGTGTTAGACAAAAAACTTTTTAGTTTGCTTTTGTTTATATGTTCGCCAACAATCAAAATATCAACTTTGCCTTTTTCAGAATTTAGAAAAACTCCAGAGACAAGAACAAATCTCACTTGCCCAAGCTTCATTGCCAAGGACGCAAGCCTGTCAGCTGAAGTGGGACTTGCCTTGAAGATCAATTTTTTTAATTCATTGTAAAAAACGAAGTTTTGGTTGGCAAAATAATATGTTTTTCCTGATCTTTTACGCTGAGTCAGAAATTTGATTTTTGCCAAATTATTAATTTCTTTTCGCGCCATAGCAGTGTTTACCTTTGATATTTTAGCTGCTTTGGAAACAATATATCCCTCATTTGGGTTATTCAAAAAAAGACGCAGAAGTTTAACCTCGGCTTTTGAATGAAATAGTTTTTCTAAAATTTCAGACATATAATATTTTGAAATGATAAATTAAACTCCGCTATTTTTTTATTATACAACTTTTGAATTATTATGACAAGCGATTGTTTTAGTGCTCTGTTTGTGGATAACTTTTGACAATATTAATTGATTTCTGTTGAAATAGTCTTGATTCGGGTAAGTACGGACCCTCGCTCGCACCGAAAACGGCTTATCGTAGAAGGTCAAAGCGAGGGCTTTGACCTTCTGCAACGCTATTTTAACAGAAATTAATCAGACTTGGATTCAGACTTTATCACATCCTAAAAGTATAGAATGAGCGATAGCAAAGTTTGATTTGAAAGTGAAAATTATTTCAACAGAAGAAATATAAATTGCCAAACCAAACATAGAGACATAAAGACAATTTAACAATAGAGCGGTTTATTTATCTATTTGTCAAAACGCCCAAAAAGCATTATAATAACAAAGTGGTTACAATTTATAACAAAATAAAAATGACAAGTTTGAATAAAAAAATAAAAGTGAATTTAAGAGAAATAGTATTTTCAAATGAGGAAGGAAAATCTTTCTGCGATATTTTTATCTATGAACCTGAAAATGTTGAAGAGCAAATGCTGGGAAATTTATATATTATCGGAGAGATTGTAAATTTTTCAGAAAATTCTTCTTATCTTGTAAACCTTCTTGCTTCAATCGCTAAAAAAGAATTTTATTCCAATTCAAAAAAGTCAACAATAGAAAGCTTGGAGACAAGCTTGCACAAAATAAATTCAACTCTTTCCGATCTTGCGGAACAAGGTAATGTGGATTGGATCGGAAATTTGAATATGACATATTGCGCATATAAAAATGGCGAGCTTCATTTGAGCCAGACAGGGAAGATCAAAACTATACTCATTAGAGACGGACAAATTACCGACATAGGAAAAAATATAACCAACAAAGAAAAGCCTCATCCATTCAAAACATTTGCCAATATTGCCAATGGAGAATTGGAAAGTGGCGACCTTGTTTTGTTCGCAACTCCTGAACTTTTTAATGTGTTTTCAATGGAAAAATTAAAACAGTTAGCCTTTTCTTTAGATATTGAAGAGTTGGCAGAAGTTATCCAGGATTCCGTTGAAAAAGAAGATGGCATCAAAACAATGGGATTACTACTTATGAAAATTGAGGAAGAAAAAGAAGAAAAGCTCCCTTATATTGAGATAGGATCACAAATAGAAAATAATAAAAAAGAGAGACCTGTCTCAGTTTTGCGAGAAAAATTTGAAGAACCAGTGATTTTAAATAAAAAAGATCCTGCAATCTTAGGAGCTAAAGATAAAGAGGACAAAGAAGAAATTTCTCAACCTGCAGAGATCAGCAAAGAGATATCAGGAAACGAAGAAAAACTTAGCCTTGAAGATATTATAAATAAATACGAAAAAGAAGAAGGCTTGCCAGACAAAACAGAAACAGAAAAGCTAGATCTTTCTAAAGAAAATTTTCAAGATAATGAAAAGATTGTAATCAAAAGCATGGACGAAGAAAATGAAACTGATGATTTTATGGATTCACTTGACGAAAGATCTAAAACCAAGGTTGAGTATCTATTGGAAAAATTAGAGAAAATTTTCACAATAATAAGAAACAAAATTTTATTGCCAGTCTTTAAATTTATCAAAAGATCAGCTTTAAAACTTAAAAAAGTTTTTTCAAAAAAATCAGAACCTGGAGACGAATTTCCTCAAAAAATATCGTCTAATAAAAAAAGATTGATATTAATCTCGTTTATATTCACGGTGCTTGTTTTGGCGGGAGGATTAATATTTAAAAATTACAAAGAAATCGAAAATAGAAAGTTCAACGCTTATGCCAGCTTAATAATCCAGGCTGGAGAGAAATTAGACAAAGCTGAAGTAGATTCAATAAGCAATCCGCCAGAAGCAAGGAAATCCTTAATAGAAGCCAGAAGCATAATAAACTCAAGAGACTTTTCGCTGGATAGCAGAGAAAATTACAGAAGTTTATATAATGAAACTGCCGTTCTCTTAAAAGAAATTCAAAAACAATTAGATATAATTGATCTCGTAAACAGGATAGAAGATCCGACAGTGGCAATTGATTTTGACCAGATAGAAAATGTTAAAATTCCGGAAAAAATATTTGAAAACAATGGAAAATATTTTGTATTTGATTCGGAAAATAAAATTCTTAATGAGCTGAACTTTTCTGGGAAAAATTTAAATGATCTTGAGATTGAAGCCGGAAATGATATAAATTTTAGCGATCTTTCAACCTTAATGAAAAGGACTGGGGAGATTATGCTTACAACGGATTCTCCAAAAATAGGAATATTTAATATTGACAAGAAAGCCTTTTCTGGCGCGGACATAGAGTTTTTGGGAAATATATCTAATATAAAAGACATTGATTCCTATGGTAATTTTATATATTTGCTAGATTCAAACTCAAACCAAATTTATAAATATGCAAAATTAACAAATAGTTTTAACAAGGGAGAAGGATGGTTTGAAGATGATTTTATTCGCAATATAAAAAATGCAACTTCAATGACAATAGATGGATCAATATATTTATTAAACTCGGATGGATCAATTGATAAATTTAACAGGGCAAAAGCAGAGATCAAACAATTATTTTCAATAGAGATCCCAAGTGATCCGATTTCCAGTTCAGCAAAAATTTATACCAAACCGGGATTTGAATATCTTTATATTATAGATTCAGAAAAAAATAGAGTTGTGCTTTTTGATAAAATAAGCGGTAAACTGGCCGCACAATATATCAGCCCTGAATTTAGTGATTTGAAAAATATTGTCGTAAACGAAAAAGAAGAAAAGGTTTATATTTTAAGCGGAGATAAGGTTTTTGAAGTTGAGATTGAAATTGAAAAGTAAAATTAATTTTATTTCCTAATTTCTAGTATGGACAATGTGATTTACAATTTATTAAATTCTTCTTTAGGGACAATAGGTGTCATTTCTTCTTTGATAATGTCTTATGGAATTATCAAATATTCCTTAGCATTGGCAAAGAATAACAAGAAGGAAGAAATTAAAGCAAAAAAAATATCCATAAATAGCGCGTTGATCTTAACCTTTGTGGCTATAGCCTATTCAATTTTATTGATTTAA
This sequence comes from Minisyncoccota bacterium, assembly GCA_023137595.1. GTDB lineage: Bacteria > Patescibacteriota > Minisyncoccia > JAHIHE01 > JAGLIN01 > JAGLOZ01. The sequence goes on from JAGLOZ010000055.1 coordinate 7,892, forward strand.
ATATTTTTTATATAGAACAAACTACTTCCATTAGCTCCATTCTCCTGAATGGAGTTTTATGTGCAAGCAATATTTTATACTTATACGCAAGAGGCTCCGGTCTGAAGACTGGAACCAATAAATTATATTTATAAAACTATACGAAGAATATTGTTTATTGAGACTTACCGGATTCCAGACAAATTTCTCATCCACCTGCTAACGAATAAGAAATTTTCCGAAATGACAGTAAGCGAGAAAACTCTAACACTTCTACTTTTTTAAAAAATAAACTACAAAAAACAGGAGAGCTAATCCCCTGTTTTTGCATTTTGCCTAACGCACTATGATACTACACAATATCATAGTAAAAAAATATTTCTATTTCAAATTCACTGTCGCGCCGGCGTCTTCCAGTTGTTTTTTCAATTCTTCAGCTTCAGCCTTTGGAGCCTTTTCCTTAATGACTACAGGAGACGAATCAACAATGTCTTTCGCTTCTTTGAGGCCCTTTCCTGATACTTCTCGGATAATTTTGATAATAGCGATCTTTGCGTCTCCGGGAGCAACGAGCTCTATATCAAAGTCTGATTTTTCTTCTGCTTCCGCGCCGTCCGCGCCCGCTTGCGGTATCGCAGCCATCATAGCCGGAGCCGCGGCAGAAACTCCAAATTTTTCCTCAAGAACGCTGACAAGCTCTGAAAGTTCGAGAACGCTAAGTTCTTCAATCTGTTTTACCAGGTCTTGAAACTTTTTAGGAACTTCTACTTCTTTTTTGTCTTCTGTTGAAACTTCTTTTTCTTCTTTAGCCTCAACTTCTTTTTTTTCATCTGACATAACTATTTTCCTTTCTTTTATAATTAAACTTTAAATTAATAATAGAACTTCCCTGCTTTAATTCCTGTCATTCTGAACTTGTTTCAGAACCTTCCAGCTATTACATTAATCTATCCCAATAGATCACCGAATATTTCGACCGAAACGAAAACACAATTACAATGTTAAACATAAAAACAATTGCATCTACGCTTCAAATGAAAGACAGTTTTAAATAGGATAAATTAAAACCTAACAGACAGTAAATTCTGAACCAAGTTCAGAATGACAGATTTTTTTAGAGATAAGTGAAAACGAGAAAGTCCTTAATGAATTAAATTACTCTTTTTTATTCTCACCAACGGCTTTCAAAACATTGACCAATCCGCGCATATTTCCGGCTAAAACATTTACGAAACCTGACACGGGAGCTGCTATTGTCCCAACCAACTGAGCTCTCAACTGGTCCTTTCCCGGCAACAGCGCTAGAGCTTTTATTTCCGTTGCATCCAAATATTTGCTTGATATATACCCTCCCAACAATTTTAATTTTTTATTAGTTTTAGCGAATTCATTAGCCAGTCTTGCTGGAGCTACCTCATCATCATAGCAAACAGCCGCGCCAACCGGTCCTTCTAGGTTTATATCATCAACTCCTTCAATTTTTACTTCCTTCAAACTTCTTTTGATCAAAGTCTTTCTGGCAACCTTATAATCAATGTTTTCGCTTCTAAGCTTGCTTCTTAATTCACTATCCTCTTTGACTGTCAATCCCTGAAACCCCAAAAAGACAATAGACTTAGCTCTTGAAAACTTATCACTAAGATTTTGAATTATTTTTTCTTTTTCCTGTCTTGTAATTGGCATAAATATATCTTTAAAAAATAAAAAAACTGCGATCTCACAGACAACAGCAAACATTAGATGCATTGCTTTTCTCGGTAGGACTTAATGACTGCCTACTGTCTGTGAATAGCTTGTATAATTACATTATATACAATAAAAAATTTATGTCAACCCTCTCGTCTCTTAATAATAATTTCATGTCTATTTAGAAAATAGAGTTCATAAAAACTTCATAAATTAGGTCATAAGAATATGATCGTCTCCTTCTAATGGACTAATTTGTTATTATCACTAAACAGCTTGCCGCTGTAAATTAATTTTCTCCATTTTCTTTGCTTAAAAAAGCGTCAATTATTGCTTCTGCGAATTCTTTAACAACCGCTGGTCCATCGGCTGTAACAATTTCACCATCAATAACAACTCTTTTCTCTTCTACATTGCACCCGGCTTCCTTTAATTCTTTTGCTCCGCTTTTGTTCATAAGACTCGACCATACCGTTGCTTTTCTGCCCCTAAGAACTCCAGCTTTTGCCAAAATTACCGGAGCAATGCATATCGCAGCCAAAACTTTATGTTTTGCTGCCGCTTCTTGAGCAATTCTATGAGCATCATCGTTTTGGAAATATTCACTAGCTCCATCACCACCAACAAAAATAATTATATCAAAATCTCTCGTATTTACTTGTTTTAAGGTCAGAGACGATCTAGCCTCTCCTCCTTCAACGCCAACTATCTCACCCTCCTTTGAACTGGCAGTGAAAATTTTCGCGCCTTCTTTTTGCAAGATTTCAAAGGGAATAAAATATTCCTCATCCCTAAAATTCTTGCTACCGACTATGAATAAAACTTTTTTTTTGCTTAATTTTTTTTCTTCAAACATAATATTAACTTAAGAGAATTATAATTTATGAGTCTAAAAAAAACGTGATTACTGTTTATTTTAGATATTTATATTTATTTTTCAAGTGCTCTTGATAGGTTTTACTAAAAACAGCTTCACCTCCTTCTTTTTTCGTAAGAAAATAAAAATAATCAGTTTTTTCCGGATATATCGCCGATTTGATCGCTTCTATCCCGGGATTTGAGATCGGCCCCGGAGGAAGGCCGGTATATTTATAAGTATTATAAGGCGAATCAATTTTTAGATCTTCGTAAGTTGACTGCGCTCTGCCTGAGTTTGTTATATAGTTTATCGTAGCATCAGACTCAAGCGCTTTTCCGATATCAAGCCTATTTTGAAAAACGCTAGCTACTTTTTTCATATCTTCTGTACTTCCTGCCTCTTTTTCGATTATACTTGCAAGAGTTATAATTTCAAAAACTGTTTTGTTTTGTTTTTCAATTTCTTTTCTCAAATCGCTTGTCAATTTTGCGTCAAAGTTGGCAAACATTTTTTTTGCCACATCCTCTATTGATGAATTACTATAATATTTATAAGTATCAGGAAAATAGTATCCCTGCAGACTGGAGTTTAATGGCCTGTCACTTAAAAATTCATATTTTGATAAATCCAAATCTAGAATTTTATCAAAATTTATAAATTCCCCCTCGTTAATAAAACCTTTTTCCGCAAGTCTTTTATCTATTTCTTTATTGGAAAATCCTTCGGGAATAGTAATCAATATTTCATCGCCTCTTACCCTTCCGTTTATAAAAATATCAACTATTTGCATAATTGTCATTGACGGAGATAGTTCATAGCTTCCTGCCTGAAGTCCGCTCACCAGCTTCTCTTCCCATACATAAATTTTAAAAAAATCTTTTCCCGCGATAAATCTTTTTTCTTCTAAATTAATAGCAATTTGCCCCACACTCTCTCCCTCTTTTATAACAAATTCTCTCTTTAAAGTATCTTCAATATTATAAGGCTTTTTGATAATATCTTGTATATATATATAGCTTCCAACCATAATAAAAACAGAAGAAAATATAAAAACACTAAAGGATAAGATTAATTTCTTTTTTTTCATAATATCATAAATTACACATATTATATATCGTCAAAACATATTATTCGGAGATCAAAGGCACAAAAGCAAATCCTGGAAATTCTTTCTCCTCATATTCATCTTCCGCTTTTTTGACGACCAGCCAAATACTATTCTCAACAGGGATAACCAATCTTCCACCGATTTTTAATTGTTTCTTTAATTCTTCGGGAATTTCGCTAAAAGCGGAAGCAGCTACAATTATTCTATCATAAAACGCTTCTTTTCCATAGCCCTTTGAACCATCTCCGATAATAAATTTAAGATTTTTGAAATTATATTTTTCAGAATTTTTTCTGCCAAATTCTGAAAGCTCCGAAATTCTTTCAATCGCAAAGACTTTTCCCTTGTCTCCGGCAATATAAGCGAGCATTGAACTCTGCCAGCCAGACCCGGAACCAACATCCAATATTTTTTCACCTTCTTCAGGCGCTAAAAGTTCCAACATAAAAGCCACTGTTAGTGGCTGAGAGATCGTCTGACCGTATCCGATTGGAAGCGGCTCGTTCACATAAGCTTCAGATTTTAATTCTTCCGGCACAAAATCAACTCTATCAATCTTGTAGAAAGCGTCAATTGTTCTGGGAGTTTTTAAATATCCCCGGCTAATTAAATCTTCTGTCAATAGTTTCATGGATTTAGTATTTAGTATAAATTTATTGACAAATTAATTGATACAAAAATATTCAATACTGAATTTATTTTCCAAACCTCCTGCTCCTGCTTGAATAATCTTTTATCGCGTCTCTAAGATCTTTTTGATTAAAATCAGGCCAGAGTTTTTCAGAAAAATATAATTGAGTGTTGGCAGTATCCCACATCATAAACCCGTCGCTTAAATGTGGCTCTCCTCCTGTCCTTACCATTAGGTCCACCGAGGGCAAGTCGCGAGTCAAAAGACAACTTTTCAGGAGATTCCTGTCAATTTCTAAGGACGCGTCTTTTCTTGCGCGTCTTGCGATACATTTAATAGCGTTCAAAGCTTCGCTAGTTCCGCTATAAGCAAGAAAAAAATTAAGAAAATAATTATTATAATTCTTTGTAGAGTTTATTGCCGTATTCAACGACAAACACACATCTTCAGGGAACTGTTCTTTCCAGCTTCCAAATATGTTAATTTTGATCTTGTTGTCATGGATCTTTTTATTTTCAGATAATTCTAAAAAATTTTTCTTAAACATGCTCAACAAAAATTTTACCTCCTCTTTAGGACGCTTTATTAAATTATCTTGCGAAGATCCCCAAAACGAAAGATGCGAAATGTTTAATTCAATTATAACATCTGCCAGCATATCCAGGCTTTCTGATCCCTTTTTGTGCCCAAGCCATGCGTCCAACTTATGCTTTTTGGCCCACCTGCGATTTCCATCAGGAATGATAGCAATATGAGTAGGCAAATTTTTATTTTTTTTCATTATAATTGCCAATTTTTTATTTACAGTTTAATTATCATAGATCAAACGAGCTATTGATACAAGCGACTTGTAAAATTTATGAAGTCCCGCTTCTAAGGGCCTGTTTAAAAAGTTTATTTTCGGGTAGGCGCGAGCCCTTGCTCGCACCGGAAATAACTCATCTAAACGGTTCAAGCGAGAGCTTGATTCTACCCAGTAGAGTTTTTAAGCAGGCTCTAAGTCCTAAATACTTAGTACTACGCGTTTAATACTATTTTGTGGGTAGGGAGGGATTCGAACCCCCGAAGGCAGAGCCAACTGGTTTACAGCCAGTCCCATTTGACCGCTTTGGTACCTACCCAATCAAATTTTGTTTTCTTTATACCTATGAATACTACAGCAAAATATATGTTCTGTAAAGAACTAGATCTAGGTTATAGCTTCTTAGCTTCTTAGCTTTTTAGGATTTTAAAAGTTTAGAGAATGTGTGAGAGTTAGAATGTTAGAAGAATGTGTTGATGTCATTCTGACAATCCCTAAGAAGCTAAAAAACTAATTCCTAAAAAGCTAGCTGGTGAAATTGACAATAAAAATCTCGGCTGGTATTATTAAGACATTGTTAATTATTTTCAAAATAATTTATGAAAATTTTAGTATCAGGGTCTGTCGCTTATGACAAGATTATGAATTTTCCGGGATATTTTAAAGACCATATTTTGCCAGACAAAATTCATAACATCAATGTCAGTTTTTTTATTGAAAAAGTTAATGAAAATTTTGGCGGTTGTGCCGGAAATATTGCATACAATCTTGCACTTTTAGATGAAAAACCGGTAATTTTTTCATCGGTTGGAAATGATTTTGAAAAATATCGAAAATGGCTCAAAAAACACAATGTTGATTTTAGCAATGTAAAAATATTTAAAAATGACACAACGGCTATCGCCACGATGATAACAGATAAGGCTGACAATCAAATAGCTTCTTTTTGTCCAGGCGCAATGATCAATCCGTGTTTAATAAAATATAAACATACATACAAAAATTCATTGGCAATAGTTGCTCCAGGCTTGATGAAAGATATGATAAATTTATCTAATTTTTACATTAAGAACAACATACCTTTTATCTTTGATCCAGGACAACAAATTCCAGCCCTAAGCAAGGATGAACTAAAAAAATGCATAAGGGGAGCAAAGATTTTTATTTCAAATGATTATGAGTTAAGCATGGTAACAAAGAAAATAAAATGGTCTGAAAGTGATATAATGAAAAATGTTGAAATATTAGTAACGACATTAGGTGAACAAGGTTCTGTAATAAAAACAAAAGATAAAACTTTAAAAATAAAACCGGCAAAACCAAAAAGTATAACTGATCCAACGGGCGCAGGAGATGCATATCGGGCAGGATTTATAAAAGGAATTATAAATAATTGGCCACTTGATGTCACTGGTGAGTTTGCTGGCGTTATTTCCTGTTATGCGATTGAAAATTATGGAACCCAAAATCACAAATTTAATTTTGATCAGACTAAAAAAAGATACAAAGAAAACTTTAATAAACAATTAATTTAATTAAAAATTATGGAATGTGACATCAAAGATAATAATCTTGCTCAAATGGGCAAAAAAAGGATTGAATGGGCAAGCAATGATATGCCTGTTTTAACACAAGTTCGTGAAAAATTTGCGAAAGAAAAACCATTTTCCGGACTGAAAATGTCTGCTTGTCTGCATATGACTGCAGAAACAGCTAATTTAGCGAGAACCCTGAAAGAAGGAGGAGCAGATGTCGCGTTATGCGCTTCTAATCCCCTTTCTACTCAAGACGACGTAGTGGCAAGTCTTGTTGAAGATTATGGCATTTCTGTTTTTGCCATTAAAGGCGAAAATACAGATACCTTTTACAAACATTTAAAAGCGGTTATAGCTCATAGCCCTAATATAACAATGGACGATGGAGCAGATTTGATCTCTACAATTCATAAAGAACATCCTGAACTTATCAAACAAATTATTGGCAGTATGGAAGAAACAACGACTGGCGTTATCCGCTTGAGAGCAATGGAAAAAGATAGTGCCCTGAAAATTCCGATCGTCGCGGTTAATGACGCTAAAACAAAAAATATGTTTGATAATCGTTATGGAACGGGACAATCAACGCTAGACGGAATAATCAGGGCAACTGATATGTTGATCGCGGGGAAAAATGTAGTTGTCGCGGGTTATGGCTGGTGTGGCCGCGGATTTGCAGATCGAGCAAGAGGAATGGGAGCAAAAGTTATCGTAACAGAAGTAGACCCGATCAAAGCTCTTGAAGCTGCTATGGATGGCTTTGAAGTTTCTCCAATGGTTGAAGCCGCAAAAAAAGGAGATTTATTCTGTACGATCACGGGCGATATAAATATTATAGACAAGCAACATTTCGAAGTTATGAAAGACGGAGCGTTCGTTTGTAATTCTGGTCATTTTGATTGTGAAATAAATTTAAAAAATCTTGAAAAAATGTCAGAAAATATAAAAAAGGATATTAGAAATTTTGTTGATGAATATACTTTGAAAAATGACGATGGAACAAAAAAAAGAATATTCGTTTTGGCCGAAGGAAGACTTATAAATCTCTCAGCCGCAGAAGGACACCCTGCATCAGTTATGGATATGAGTTTTGCCACACAAGCCCTTGCAGGTGAATGGGTTGTGAAAAATAAAGATATTCTCAAACCAAAAGTCTATAATGTCAGTGAAGAAATTGAAAATACTGTTGCCAACTTAAAACTTAGATCTATGGATATTCAAATTGACAAACTTACCGAAGAACAAAAAAATTATTTGGAAAGCTGGCAGGAAGGAACATAATATATAAATTTATTTTATAAAAATTCATTGCGATAGTTCCTCCCCCGACAAGAGCCTTCTTGTCCGGTAGGCAGGGTTGGGGATTTGGAGAATCTCAATATTACAATCTAAAATAAAATATTGAAAGTTGAAAAAATTATAAATTTGTATGTCATACAAATTTATAACAAAAAAACAAACATTTGAATTAATGTTTGTTTTCTATCTATACATAATCACTCCTTTTTATCTTCCTTCTCAAACTTATCCATCATCGGTAAAACCAATCGATAAACCGCGAACATTGATAGTGCAAAAGACAAAACTGCGCCAATGATCACAAAAACCGGCAAAGTGTCAAAATATCTGTCCGCGTAATAGCCCAGACCAATAAACGAAACTGTTATAACCGAAACAGTCACCCCGATTTGTGTTATCAGGCTCATGGCATAAGCTATTTGAAATTTTTCTTCTTTTTCCTCGTTTTCTTTTTTCATAAGTTAGGTTTAGAAACACATACCTGCCTACCGAGCAGGCAGACGCTATTACGCTTGAAGGCGACATTAGCGAATGTCGCCTGCGTTCAGACGAATTATTCAAATTCCTACGCTTTAAATTAATTATAGCAGAAAGTTATGCATTATAAAAATAATTGTTTTTTAGAGATTATTGCTTTATAATTAAAATAATTAAGACCTATAGATTTGTTTGTCATTCATATAAATACTTGCCTATTCGCTGACAGAACAGTGTCATTTTGAATTTATCATTGTCGTTCTGAACTTATTTCAGAATCTATTTTCTTTATATTCAATCAAGCCTATAAATCACAAAATTCTTAAATGAATTAAAAATACAATAACTGTATTTGCGTTGTAGATGAAAATATTGTGTTAAATGGCACAAATTAAAATGTAAAATATGAAAGACCCTGAAACAAGTTCAGATTTTATTGATGAATTGCTTAATATCTACAGTATGACAATTCTCAAATGTATAAATCCTAGTAATATTAAATTATTAAATTCAATCATATGAAACCAATAGAGATCGTCAACAAAAACAATCCTAAAATTAAATTTTTAAAACAACTGCAACAGAAAAAGTACAGGGACCAATTCCAAAAATTCTTTGTAGAAAACACTGTTCTTATTTGCGATGCTCTTG
>JAGLOZ010000056.1 GCA_023137595.1 Minisyncoccota bacterium
AACGTCAGAAGCGATCGTTTGAAATGTGGAAGTAAAATATTCGATTCCGACGATATGCTTCGCGATCATTGTTATATCCGCGCCGGTAACCCCGATTGAACTGTCTTCTTTTTCAACCCTGATGACATAATCTTCTCCGCCCGGTATATCCGTGAATTCATAGTAGCCGTCTACGGCTGATACAGTGGAACCGACTGGAGCTCCCGCTTCATCTTCCAGTATGACCGTGGCATCAGGAATGAATTTTATCCCATCAAAATAGTTTAGAGTTCCGGAGATGGTGTGGGTTGAAGGCAAGGCAGTTGTCAATGGCAAGAGATCAACATTGTCTGCGTTTAAAACGAAACTGCTATCACAAAATCCATCTAAATCAATGTCATCACAAGTTTGTGAAAATCCCATTCCATCTGACTTTGCCCAATAATTCCCGCCAAGCTCTGATCCGCCGACAATGTTTATTCCAGACTCTCTGGGAACGTTCCAAATATTTGAATATCCAGTTCCGCTAAAATCGAAATTAAAATCATTCTCAAAATAGTTATTATAGATCAAATTGTTTTCGGGATCATATCCGCTACTTGCATAAAAAGATATTCCAAGACTATTTTTTATCTGGCACCCTTTTATTGTGTTGTGATCAGAATCATACTGAAACCAGAACCCTCCAAGAATATTATCCGCGATTGTAGAATTATTAATACTGTTATTATTGCCATATCTGAGATAAAATCCTCTTTCGACATTATTGTTAGAAGTATGATCGTTAAAAACATTATGATCTGAACTCATCACAGCAACTCCGCTGTTATCGCTATAAGAAGATATCACGTCAGAAAAAACATTATAATCGGAATTCTGCATATAAATTCCTGACGACGAATTATTGGTTGCGGTAATATTTGCAAAAGTATTTGAATGGGAATTCCACATTACAACTCCATCTCTGTTGTCACTCACGACAACATTATAAATTTCTGAATTGTTCGTTGACCAAAGAAACAAACCACTCTCCAGCGAAGTTTCGCGAAGCGTAATATCATTACAATTATATAAATGCACCATTGAAAACGTATTGCCATACTCCATTATTGCTCCACTACTTGGACACGGATTATAATAATTGTCAAAAAACTGAATCGGTTTTCCGTTTATAGTATTAGAAGTATCAATATCGTTTGCAATTGATTTGCCAGAGATAGAAGAATAAACATACAACCCTCCCTGTTTATTGTCAAAGGTTGTAATTATAGCATTACGAACTGTATTATGATTAGACTGAAATCTGATATAAATTCCATATTTTTCATTATTAGAAAGATCTAGATTAATGAGATTATTATTGCTTGCGTAATTTAGATAAATTCCTCCGAAACCAAATATCCCATGATTACCAGAAGCTATAATTCCATCTAAAGTATTATTATTAGAGCGTTCAATTCTAAAACCGCAAGAATTTCCAAATCCATGATAGTTATCTAAGCTAGAAACATTGGTAAGCTGATTATAGTTTGAGCGATTCAAAAAAATTCCTGTATTCAAATTATCTTTACTGACCGTGTCTATTATTTTATTTCCTTGAGAATTTTCAATTTTTATACCTGTTCCGAATTCTTTAACTATGCAATTTTTAATTGTATTATTATCAGAACTGGCGCCCAGATATATTCCTATTTGCGGTAAATGATTCATACCGGATATTATATTATTATCGCAATTAAAAATAACTTCGTCCTTTCCCGCGAAATCAATGCAACTTCCGCTATAATTGGCTATGCCTGTCGTTAAAACAACTTCATTTCCAGCATTCGCACTTTGTATTTTTGAATTGCAATCCACGCAGCTATTGCAAGAAAGTGTCGCGGCGCTGACATTTTTTACGTTTAATAAGCAAGAAACACAAAAAAACGCACACAGCAAAATGCCTGCTGAAATGTAAAAGATCAAATTTTTAGTTATAGTTTGCCTGTATATCCAATTCATATATTATTCTCAATAATTAATTAATTTTATTTCTACGCTTGAAAAATATTAAAAATAAAAAGAAGCTTTCGCCCCCTTACATGGGTCTTTAAGTATACCCTCAAAGAATAATAGCGTCAAATAAATATTGTATGCGGCACTATTTTAGACAAGATTCCAAAAGTTTATAAAATACCCTCTTACAGAGATTTGATCTCCCTGAAACATCAATAAACAGTTAGAGCCAATTTAAAGAAGCTCTGAAAAACTAATTTCTCTTTTATAATTAATTTTTTGTCTTAAATTCTGGATTCCCGCATCCGCGAGATTGTAGATGTTAGGTAATTCATTGACAAAATTATGTCAACGAATTAGTAAACTTCTACAGGGATGACAAAAACTGCGCTTTTCAGAGCTTCCTAAAACAAGCCGCTTTCAAACGGCTTGTTTTTGGTCTGACTTGAGAAAAGATCTGGTTTTACAATTTATTTTACAGTTGCACTTCCAGTAACCGATCCTCCAAGCGAAGATGTGACAGTTACAGAATTAGGGACTGAAGTAACTTTACGCATTGTCACCTTGAACACTTTGAGCCGCGAATCGTATCTCATTGCTACATTTTCAAAGCCACCGGCGCTAGCAGTTAAAACCGCTTCAGTACCAGCAGAACTGGTGGCTTCAATTGACAAAGTGTTTTTCTTAAGATCATATAAAGCTTTCTTTATGATTATCTCATCGTCAATTTGCACTGAAATCTCATCAGTTGCAGTCGCTCCGCCATTGTCTGTTACTTTTAGAGTAGCGATATAAGTTCCGTGAGAGACATAAACATGAGTTACAGAATCTTCCAATGTCGTTATTGTTGTTCCATCCCCAAAATTCCATTCATAAGAATCGATGTAGCCGTCTGAATCTGAGTCAGAAGATCCTGCTCCGTCAAAACTGACCTCTATTCCTACAATAGAAGTTTGATCTCCTCCGGCATTCGCTGTTGGAGGAAGATTTGGATTAACAGTTATAATAACTTCATCAGTCGCGGTCGCTCCATCATTGTCTGTTACAGTTAAAATTATTGTATGAGTTCCAACGGAATAGTCTTGAGAAAATGAAAGTTCAGTGCTCAGAACTGCTCCGGCTTCCGTCCATTCATAAGAATCTACAGTTCCATCTGGATCATAAGATTCATTACCGTATAAAGTTACCGCTTCTTCTTCAGTACCGTCTGAATCATTTACAGTTTGATCTTCTCCAGCGTTAGCTACAGGAGGAAGATTTGGAATTGAATTAACTGTAATAACAGCAGTATCAGTCGCGGTCATTTCGCCGTTGTCTGTTACTGTCAGAGTAACGGTATAAGTTCCGGCGGTTGCGTATGAATTGCCGACTGTAACGCCAGTTGCGTCTGTTTGAATACCATTATTGGCATCAAAGTCCCAGCTATAACTTGCTATTCCGACATTATCAGAAGAAGCGGAGGCATCAAATGACACGAGTTCGCCGATTAATACTGTCTGATCCGCGCCCGCGTTTGCTGTCGGAGCATCATTATCAGCTACCGTTATAGTATATGTCAATTCTTCCGGAGAGCGTGAAGAATTTTCAGCCAGATCATTAACAACTACATAATAAGTATGAGGCGCAACGCTGTCAGAAGGAACAATATAGTTATAAGTAAATGTATTATCCGGACCTTCGCTCATCACAATACCTTTTATTCCATCAATATATATTACAGCCGCGCCTATTTCTCCCGCGTCAGACGGCGTCAAAGACAGCGTTAGACTGTCTCCGGTTGTAGCCGAAACATCACCCGTAATGCTTATTATCTCTGGCGCTATTGTGTCTAGAACAGTTGTATCACTGGCAAAAGCTCCTTCGTTTTCCGCTTCATCTTTGAACTTAACATAAACAGTTTTTGGACCGTCTCCGGGGATACAGCCTGCGCCAGATTCTATATTAAAATCTGAATAAATATAATAGTACTTATCTTCCGGAAAATCAATCCAATCGCTAAAAGATGTGTTATCACAACTAAGCGCCATATAATTTGCGCCGTATGCACCCAGAAACAAAGCTGGCATATTATCGCTTGTATAGCCATCACTTGCGCTTCCCGCGTCCATGTCCATAATATCAATATTTCCTTCCATTGGAGGAGTTGTGTCAATGATCGTTAGCGTTCTTTCTTCACTGAACCCCTCATTCATTTCCAGAGAATCATCAACACAGCTTACGCTCCATGTATGCGCGCCCGCGTTGATCCATGGCATCGCGAACTCATTTTCAGATCCATTGACTATCTCATAATTCATTTGCCACATTTCACCATCTATTATTAATTTGCAATTAGCTATTTCTGATTCTTCGTCTTCGGGAATATATTGGAATATTATGGTGTCGTTATCGTTAACCTCAGCATTATTTTCTGGAGTATGCAATGTAATTGTCGGTTCAATGGAATCTGGTGATACAACCTCAACCGTTGTCATGCCACTTGCAAGCCCTGTAATATTTTCTGCTAACGCGTTAATAGTAATATCATACACTCCCGGATTACTATCAGCGCTAACGGTCCAGGAAACTGATTTTGATTCTTTTCCACCCAGATCACCTAGATCTTTGCTTGTTGATTCCGTAGTGCTTAGTCCTTCAGGAAGAACCATTTCTGCATTCACTCCAGTTGCCATTTCGGTTCCTAAATTGGAAATTATTGCGTTTACCGTAAAATCAGTGTTTGTATTAACTTTATCCGGTGATTCTGTGGCAACAGACAAAGCTGGAGGCTCTGGAGTAGAGACCGTCCAAATAGTTGTTTCCGGATCTCCTAACAGATTAAGAGAGAATTGCAGATAGCGATACACGCTATCATATGTTGAAGACGAGACATAAATGGCTTTAGAATCCGCAAGAGTCATACCAACATCATAAAATTCTTTATTAAAAAGCGAATTAAAAAACTCGCGATCCAATCTGTCTGACGGACCAATACCAGGGTTTCCTGGATAATACCATCCGTATCTGCTATTTCCTGCATAAGCTATACCTCCGCCGTTTGGATTTAAGATAAAATGTTCTGCTATTGAATCTTCATCTAAAGCGTTTGACCAACATCCTTCAGAATAAAATACGGAACTGTCCGGAAAGTTAACCAGTGAATCCATATCTGAACGATATAAATATCCTGAACCTATAGATAATACAGAATAGTTAGCATGTCCGACATGATTCACAATTCCATAACCCTCATTTAATTCGGCTATAGCGCTGCTGCGATCTAGATTCCCAAGAGAAGAATATAGTTTTGTGACCGAAAAATTACTTGGAACAGATTCGTTCTCTATTATATTTTTCGTTACTCCGCCATCCGTGTTAGCATCTAAATATTCTGCTAAAAATAACGCGCTTGTTTCATAACTCGAAGGTCCAGATTCATAAGCTTTGGTCTTGCTGACAAATATATTTGCTTCTGTAATTGTGTTAACAGGAGCTCTTCCAAGAAAAACATCGGGATAAAGATCAACATCATCTGTCGTTTCTCCATAAACAGAATCACCATCAGCGTTCCAACTACCATCAAGATCAGCATAATATAGATCAGTTGGTATATATTCGTTGACTGATTGAAAATTACTATAAGCCATTCTATGAGGCACTACATCTGTATCTCCGCCAAGCAAAACCCAGACAGTATTCCATGACGCTCGCGCGTCTTTTATGAAATTTCTAATTTTCTCCTGATTATCAATTCCATCATAATTACTTGTTATCCATTCTAAGGTTACAACTTTTGAAGATACTCCTCTGTTAGTTTTATGATCTGCCAACACTTGAAATTCACCCTTAAGAGCGTCACTGGTAATTATCACATGTTCTACATTTTCAGGTGGTAATAATCCGGTAGCTTCTTCTGGGGCGACAGAAGACATTTCAACATCTTCCGGATTAGAAACGATCTTTTTTGCCATTGACGCGAACTCATCACTCCCTGCTTTTTCGCTTTTGGAAGACTGTGATCCGTCATGAGCGTATGTTACTTCAATTTCTATGTCTTCATAGAAAGTAAGTTTTTTTCCTGCTGGATTGTATTGCAATGGATAGACATTAACGCTCAAAATTCTTTGATCTCTCAGATTGCCTTCTCCTGCGTATTCAAATAATTTTCCAGGAAATTGTTTTGAAGAAGAATATATTGAAGGATCTTTTGATGTAAATTTCGTTTGAGAACTTTTACTAATAGGAATAGGTTTTTGAACTGGAAAAATATCAAAATCTCCTCGCAAATCTCTCTTTTTGGAATATGCTACTTTGATATCTTTTACCTCAGCTCCAGTTGGTATTGCCAGTGAAAAACTTTTAACAGGAAGCATCGGAGCAGATGGTTCGTCTATAAAATTATAATTTTCTATTTTAGCAATTTGATACCCTTCATGATCTTCAATAGTCGGTTCAGTTGCGACTACTTTTATAATTCTTTTATGTTCTTTTGTGTTTTTAGAACTTGCCGAAACCACCGTAGAATTGTTGTTCAAAGCAGGTACTAATGTCATCATTATCATTGACATTATAAAAACCAGAGACACTGCTTTATTAATTAATAATTTCTTTTTCATCATACTTTTTTTGTTATTAATTATTAAACATATTTAAAAAAAGGAATACTCAATTCCTCCTTTGATTTTGAAATTGTAAAATTAGTTTGATCATTTGATCATATGATAATCTTGTGTAATTAAATATAGTCTTCAGATAACCCATACTTGTCTCTTTAAAGACAGTCCTTTTTGCCTATTATTCAGTCCTCAAGTTTTCTTTGCTTTTTATAAATAAAATAACTTAACTTTGCTAAATTATCAAGAAAACTGTCCTTGAAAACTGTCCTTGAATTCATTACCGGTTCAGATGACTTATTCTATCATATATTTATTTTGCTGTCTAAAAAAAATCAAAAAAATGGTCGCCCTACATAATTGTCACATAATTATCACATAAGAATCTAAAGATTAAAACGGCTGTAAAAAATATCTATAAGTAAAAAAGTGAATATTGTCTCAATATATAAAGTATAGTGTCTTTTCTGCGGCTGCAGAAAAGACACTATACTTTCATTGGCAGACAATTACAACAAAATATTATCAAAAATAAGAATACGAATATCATCTTTAAGTCTATAGCATCTTTCCATGCGGCCGC
>JAGLOZ010000057.1 GCA_023137595.1 Minisyncoccota bacterium
AATAGTTTGTAATAGATTGGGTTTTTGCTAGCTTCTTGGATTAAATTACAAAATGGTTTTTTTGTCATCTTGAAGGAGTGATAGTAATATTGTCATCTCGAAATGATCCGCCAGCTGGCTGAGATTGAGGGATCTAAAAGTGCGGCAAACGCGTTTACTAGAACTTACAGATTTCTCACCCTGTCGGGATTCGAAATGACAGGCGGTATGTCGGAATTCAAATTATCAATTTAGCAATACAACGATTTAACAATATAATTCTATGTTCAAAAAAATAATTACATTTATATTTTTTCTGACTATTCTAATCGCATTTTCTTTTTTTGTTATAAAAAACGACTTGCTTGATCTTGGATTGGAACAAATTCCAAAAATTGAAAGATCAATTACGAATGGCTTGATAGATGTTGAAAAGAAAATATCCAATCCTCCTCCCCTGATTGGAAAAGAAAACGCGCCTGATTCTTTTTTAACAAAAGAAGGGGTTCTATCGTGGACAAACATTCAGAGGGACGAAACTGAATCTTTGCCGGCTCTTTTCAGAAACAACAAGCTTGACGCGATCGCGATGGAGCGGCTTGAAGATATGTTTGAGAGGCAGTATTTTGAACATATTTCTCCCGATGGAACAGGAGCATCAGATGTCGCGAAAGATATCGGCTATGAATTTATTTCCATAGGAGAAAACATCGCGCTGGGAAATTTCAAAGACGACCAAACTCTTGTTCAAGCCTGGATGGACAGTCCGGGACATAGGGCGAATATTCTTAATGATAATTATACAGAGATCGGAATAGCTGTGAAAAAAGATCTTTACGAAGAGCGAGAAACATGGATCGGCGTTCAAATTTTCGCGCGGCCATTGTCCGACTGCCCGCAAATTGATCAAGACTTAAAAACTGAAATAGAAAGAGTTCAAAACCAGATAGCAATTTTTGAAGATTCATCATCCTCTCTCCGAAGAGAAATTGAGGATATGGATCCTAAAAGCAGAAAGGACATCAAGACATACAACAAAAAAATTGATGAATATAACGGGATTGTAAAAGAAATTAACAACCTGATCAGCACGCAAAAAAACCTGATCTTGAAATATAATAATCAGGTTGATTCGCAAAACAAGTGTATTCAAAAATAAAATTGTTGTGCTTAAAAAAGTGTAGTCGATAAACGCCTACACTTTTTACATTAAACTTATAGCGAGCAACATTAACTTTTCGGCTCAAGGACAGTCCTTTCTACCGGTTATTTAGTCCTTAAATTTTCTTTGCTTTCTGTAGATAAAAGAATTTAACTTCTCTAAATTATTAAAAGGACTGTCCTTAGTTTACTACAATTTTATTATCTCCTTGCTTTCGTGAAAGCTGGTTGCAAACCAATCCTCATAGGAACGATGGTCAACCTTTACACTCTAAATCATATTAATTTCTGTCAAAGTAAGCTCGGCGGTCATAATTTTCGATCGTTTTTTCTATTTCTTTTTTGCGTTTTTCGGAGATTTTACAGTCAAATTTTATAATCATCGGTTTAATAGAAATTCCGCCTCGCACGTTAAAGTCCGCCCAAATTCGCATATACCTTGGTTTTAATAATTTCCACAGATCATTAAAGATCCTGTTTACAACATCCTCGTGAAATTCACCATAATTTCTAAATGAGAAAAGATATAGCTTGAACGACTTGCTTTCAAGACATAGCTTATCTGCCACATAAACAATCTCAATTTTTGCAAAATCCGGCTGGCCTGTTATCGGACAAAGAGCTGTGAATTCATTACAGACAAACGGAATCAGATAATCCGTATTCAAATGCTTATTTTTGAACGCTTCAAGTTTTGCCCTTTCCGGCAAAAAAGGATATTCCGTTTTTTCCGCCCCAATATTCTTAAGATCGTTTACGCATTTTTTCATATTGCTTTTTAAGTTTTTATTAGCTTCTTAGAATTGAAATACATAATATCCCTGGAATAACAAACAAATGATTAGTGTAATTTATTATTTATCGAAGAAAAGTAAAGTGAATTTGCTGCGAATAACACACTCCGTTTCACTCGCGTGTCAATCTAAAGATCCTAAGAAGCTAAGAAGCTACAATCTAAAAAGCTAATGTTATCTCCTCGCTTTTATCCTCTCGTTATCCGTGAGAAATTTTTTTCTAAGGCGGATATTTTTGGGAGTGATCTCAAGATATTCGTCTTCTGCCATAATTTCCATTCCGCCTTCCAGGGTAACTTTAATCGGCGGAGTAAGTTTCAAATTTTCATCCGATCCTGACGCGCGCATATTGGTTAAATGTTTTCCTTTGATAGGATTAACAGTCAGGTCTTTTCCCTTCGCGGCATTCCCAATCACCATTCCTTCGTAGACTTCCGTATTCGGATCAATATACAGTTCTCCTCTATCTTGCAGATTAGCCAGAGAGAATCCCAAGGTTTTTCCAGCTAGCATTGATATCATAGAGCCTAAATGACGTTTCTTGATCTCTCCGACATAATCCTTAAAACCGATAACGCGAGAGCAAAAGATTCCCTCCCCTTTTGTGTCTATGACAAATTCTCCTTTATAACCTAAAATTCCCCTTGTTGGAACTTCAAATATAATTCTTGTATTCCCATTTTCGGATCTCATTTCGGTCATAGTCCCCTTTCGCTTGGACATTTTCTCTATAACCGTTCCAGAAAATTCATCCGGTACATCAATTGTCACTTCTTCAAATGGTTCCAGTTTTTTGGAATCTTCTTCTTTTATGATTACGCTAGGCTGTGAAATTTGAAGTTCATATCCCTGACGGCGCATATTTTCAAGAAGAATCGCAATATGCATTTCTCCTCGTCCATAGACCTTAAAACAATCTACCATCGTGAAATCAACTTTCAACCCAACATTGACTTCCAGCTCCCGCACAAGCCTTTCTCTGATTTGCCTCATCGTAACAAATTTTCCATCCCTTCCGGCAAATGGAGAGTTATTGACCAAAAAATTAACGGATATTGTGGGTTCATCTATGGTTATTTCCGGAAGCGGATCCTGGTCTTCGTTGGCGCATATTGTCTCACCAATATATATATCAGCGATTCCGGCAAGCATTACTATGTCACCAGCGACAGCTTCTGGAACTTCTTTTTTCTCCACCCCGTCAAAAACGCAGATCTTCGTAATTGACGCGCTTCTGGTTTCTCCTGAAAACTTTTTGACAATGACTTTTTCTCCTTTTTTAATGGTTCCTTCGTATATTCTACCGATAGCAAGCCTTCCCGTGAAATCATCATAAGCAAGATTGAATGGCTGAATTCGAAACGGCAACGAAATATCTGATTTTGCCGGAGAAACTTTTTCCAGGATCGTATCCAAAAGAGGACTCAAGTCTTTTGATCTGTCATCAATATTTTTCATGGCAATTCCATCCCGCCCGATCGCATAGACCGTTGTGAAATCCAACTGTTCATCATTTGCCCCGAGATCCATAAAAAGTTCCAGCACCTGGTCATGAGCAAGCTCAGGATCTGCTGCGGGTTTATCAATTTTATTGAGAACAACGATCGGCTTTAATCCAAGTTCCAAAGATTTTTTGAGCACAAATTTTGTCTGTGGCATCGGACCTTCCTGAGCGTCAACGATCAAGAGAACGCTGTCAATTGACCGCAAAACTCGCTCTACTTCAGACCCAAAATCCGCGTGTCCGGGAGTGTCTACAATATTTATTTTTGTTCCTTTATAAAAAAGCGAGGCATTTTTTGAATAGATCGTAATCCCGCGTTCAAGCTCAAGATCATCGTTGTCCATGCTTACCGATTCATCTTCAACCATTCCCGTTTGACGCATTAAAGCGTCTGTCAAAGTTGTCTTTCCATGATCAACATGGGCAATAATCGCAATGTTTCTGATTTCCATAATAATTTAGTTTTAATTAATACAAGCTAGCATAACTTATTTCGAGCTTTATGTCAATATAACCAGCTTTTTAGATTCTCACTGTCTTTTGCCGATCTTCAGGATAACTCGCTAAAACGAAGAAACCCTGAGTATGTTAAAATGTTATTATTTGCTAGATTCAATTGAAGTTGACAAATCGTAAAAAATGTTTATAATGTTAATACAATAATCGTTATTTTTTGTGTCCAAAAGGTCGGTAAATTAGCGGTATTCTAATCGGGCTATACATTTTGCAAATCTCTCTCCTCACTATTATATAAAATAATAGTAAGCAAAGTTTGTAGTTCGTATCATTTAGAAACTGCTAGTTTCCGACCTTTTGGATTTTTTATTGCTTGCTTTTTTCTATTTTTAGTGATAGAATTTTTTAATAGAATATAAGGAGGTTAATTGATGAGTCTTTTGATTCGTAGATGTTATGAAAAGACAAGAAGAGAAAAAGAGGAGGAGAAAGAAAAACTTTTTCTTATTCATCAAAAAATGAGAGGAAGAACGGTTGAACTTATTGAAAGAGTGGAATATTGTAACAAAAAAACCTTAGAAAAAACAATAGCTGCGATAATTGATCTCAAAACTGAAACCATAGAGAACGAACTCAAGATTATAAAGCTTAGGTTCAGATATAATATTTTCAGCTTTAATAAGTATTTTCAAAAAAGAAAGTTAGAAGTAAGAAAAAAAGAATTAGAGGAACAATTAAATCTCTTACAAAAAGAGATTTATTTTTTACTATTATTTCAATATTTTTTAATGTATAATGGAACTAGCTTTTTAGGAATTAGCTTCTTAGCTTCTTAGGGACTATTAAAATACGTTGATGTCATTTCGAATCCATTCGACAAGCTCAGAACAAGCAAACTTGTTTCAAAATCTTTTGACTGCTACAATTTAGTCTGTGATTTGTAGGTTAATTTACTATAACATACTATAGATTCTGTCCGCCAGCTGGCGGATCAGAATGACAACAATGTATCACCCTAAATCCTAAAAAGCTAAGAAGCTAATTCCTAAGAAGCTAAACCTATGCACAAAAAATCAAAACTAAATTCTGGCGCTAGAGTTATTTTAGCTCCAATGAAGTCAACCAAAACTGTTACTGTTTTGGTTATTGTTAAAACCGGCTCTAAGAATGAAAATGAAAAAAATAGGGGCATTTCGCATTTTCTTGAACATCTCTTCTTCAAAGGAACTAAAAAAAGACCGACGAAACTTGATATTTCCAAAGAGCTTGACAGTGTTGGCGGATCTTTCAATGCTTTCACGGGAAAAGAGCAAACCGGATTTTACGCGAAAGTCGGCAAAAAGCATTGTGATCTGGCAATGGATGTTATTTCTGATATGCTTTTAAATTCAAAGTTTGCCGTCAAAGACATTGAAAGCGAAAGAGGAACCGTCATTGAGGAATTGAATATGTTTCTTGATAATCCGATAATGAGAATCCCGTTTTTATTTGAAGAAATTTTATATCCGAATCATTCTATGGGGTGGGATATCAGTGGGACCAAAAAAACAATGAATTCCGTAAAAAGAAAAGATTTTATCGCCTATTACAAAAAATATTATACAGGAGACAATATTGTTATAGCGGTTGCGGGCAATTTTAACGAAAAAACCATTAAAAATAGAATAAATCAGTATTTTAGCCTAATAAATAAAGCTAGGTCAAAAAAACAGATTAGAGCATTTGATAAACAAGATAAACCAAATATCCTTCTGCAATACAAAAAAACCGATCAGACTCATTTATGTCTGGGCGTAAGAGGATATAATGAAACTCACAAGGATAGGTATATTTTAAGTATTCTAAGCATAATACTCGGCGGAAATATGAGTTCTCGCCTTCATATGTCTGTCGTAGAAAAAGGACTTGCTTATTACATATATACATCTTCGGAAAGCTATAAAGATGTTGGTTATCTCGCAACGCAAACGGGGGTAAATAATGAAAAATGCCTTGATGCTATAAAAATTATTATAAATGAATATAAAAAAGCCGGAAAAGAAAAAATTAGCGGTGAAGAGATAAAAAGAGCAAAAGATTATCTGAAGGGCAAAATGATGATCGCGCTGGAATCTTCTGATTCTGTCGCAAGCTTCGCGGCAAATCAAGAGATCGCTACCGGAAAAATTTTGACTTTAGAGGAAAAATTTGCTAGAATAGACAAAGTTACGGCTATTGATCTGCAAAGAGTCGCTCAGGATATTTTTGTTGACAACAAACTCAATTTAGCGCTCATTGGTCCATTCAAAGACAAGGGAAAGTTTAAGAAAATTTTGTCATTTTAAATTTGTTTCAGAATCTATTATATATTAGATTTTATCCATCCTATTTAAAAACTATCCTTCCTCTACAACGCAAACGCAACTATTCTTTTCACTTACTTTAAAAACGGTGATTGTGTTTTTATACTAAAACGAAACATTTAACGATTTATAAGTTTGACTAGTATCATGACCCAAAGGTTCTGAAATAAATTCAGAATGACAAAGTTTTTAAGGATGGAAAACAAAACGAAAAAATTCAACTAGAGTCAAATTGCGTATAAGCCATTTTAATCACATAACACTAATTAATATGGATAGTAAAAAAATAAAGGTAAATATCTCCTACGAAAGCATAATAAAATTTTTTATAGTTCTGTTTGTTTTACTTTTTGTTATTTACCTGAGAGGAATAATTTTTATAGTTTTTATCTCAATGATCCTTGCTTTGATCATGAATCCCGCCGTTGATAAAATGGAAAAAAAGAAAATTCCCAGAGTCGCGGGAGCAGCAAGTTTGTTTTTAGCGGCATTTATGCTTATCGGACTCCTTTTTTATATAGTCGCGCCTCCTCTCGCGAAAGAAGTTGGAACTCTCGCTTCAAATTTTCCGACATATCTGGAAAATGCCGGCCTTGATTATAGTGTGATTTCCAACCAGGATCTGCTTATTGACGGATCATTTGATTATAAAATATCAGAACCTTTTCAAAACATCTTGCTTGAAGCGAGCAGAGCGCTAAAAAATATAACATCCAATATTATTGTTGGCATCCTGAGTCTTTTGGGAGGTATTCTTTCGGCGATACTTATATTTGTAATATCTTTCTATCTCGTTGTAGAAAAAAACGGAGTTGAAAAATTTGTCCAAACAATAATTCCCGCTGAATCCCGCCCTCAAGCGCTAAGAATTATCGAAAAAACTGAAGTTAAATTAGGCAAGTGGTTTATGGGACAGCTCTTTCTGGGACTTGTCGTCGGACTTCTGTCTTTTATTGGTCTGACAATTTTAGGTGTTCCATATGCCTTGGTTTTGGCGATAATAGCGGGAGCAATGGAGCTTATCCCGTATATCGGTCCAACTCTTTCATCAATTCCCGCTATCATCATCGCACTTACCATTTCCCCTGTTCTTGCTATCTTGGTTCTTGCTTTATATTTTATCATCCAACAGCTTGAGAATTATTTATTAGTCCCCAAAGTTATGCAAAGATCCGTGGGCCTTCATCCTGTCGTTATAATAATTGCAATGCTAGTCGGCGGACAAATAGCCGGAGTATTAGGAATTATTCTGGCAATACCCGTAGCAACAATTGCTTCAATTGTCCTTGAAGATATTTATAGCCATAAGGAAGAAGGTTCTTACTAAAATTAAAATATGTCTAATTTATATATAATCGCGACTCCGATCGGAAATCTTGAAGATATAACCTTGAGAGCGCTGAGGGTTTTGAAAGAGGCAGATCTAATTTTGTGCGAAGACACAAGACAGACAAAAAAACTTCTTGCTAAATATGAGATCAATTCACCGACAATGAGCTATCATCAGCATAGCAAGCTGAATAAGATCAATAAAATAGTTGATCTGTTGGAATGCGGCAAAAATTTGGCGCTTGTCAGCGATGCCGGAACCCCGGGAATTTCTGATCCGGGAAATAAGCTGATTGAATATTTAGTTGAAAATAAAATTGATGTAAAGATCATCCCCATCCCCGGTCCTTCCGCCGTTATTTCCGCTCTCTGCATTTCCGGATTTCCAACCGATAATTTTATTTTTCTCGGCTTTGTCCCGCATAAAAAAGGAAGACAGACATTTTTTGAAAACCTGGCAAAAGAAAAAAGAACTGCCGCTTTCTATGAATCACCGCACCGAATTATAAAAACTTTAGAAAGCATGAAAAAATATATCCCCGAAAAAGAAATCGCTGTCTGCCGTGAACTTACAAAAATTTACGAAACGACCTATCGCGGAAAGCCCGATGAAGTCGCAAAAAAAATAGCCCCTGATCAAGTCAAAGGCGAGTTTGTGGTTGTTGTTAATTAGCAGGAATTGATTGCCTACCTTCTTCTGTGATAGATATAGTTATTACTCTAGTACCACCTGAAGTTTTTCTTTCTATTTCTATCATCGCTCCGTCCTCTAAACTTCTCAGTTCGGAAGAAATATTATAAGCGAAATTTTCTTCAAGTCTAAATAGGCTTACCTTTCTTCCTGTTTCTTTCAAAAATTTTAAGACTTCTTTCTCCTTGAGCGTTAATTCTCCAATTTTTCTTTTATTTGATGCTATGATCGTCCTCTCCTTTTTTGTTTGAATTATATCTCAAATTCTTCCTTATCAATTATTTGTATTTATATTTCAGTTTACATTTAAAATTTGTTTTGTCAAGAAAAAATAGACTTTAAAAATTAAAAATTGCCTACGAATTGTCATTCTGAACAATGTCATCCTGAGCTTGTCGTGGGATTGATTCAGAATCTATTATGTTTTAGGTTTAATTTATCCTATAAATCACTGAACTCTTTAATAAGCTGAAGATACAATAACTGTATTGTTATAGAAAAATAATTGCATTTGCGCTGCAGATGAAAGCATAGTGTTAAGTAGCATAAGTTAAAACCTAACATAACAAAGATTCTGAAACAAGCCTGTCTCAAGCTTGCCGAACGGATTCAGAATGACGGATTTTTAAAAAACAGTAGAGTGGAATAAAAATCAAAAAAATCTCACCCCCGATTTAGATAAAGGCGAGTTTGTGGTTGTGATCGGGTAATTATTCTGCTAATAACCCAAAAACAATATTTTCATATGAAGTATCTCGAACTGAATCATAAACCAAGTCTTTCATACCTATTTCATGGACAAGATTCTCAACCTCAAGAACGCCCATCAGAGGTGCAAGATCAAAAGATTTGTCGAGACCAACTTCTGCTTTAATTTCATCTGCTGTCATATTTTTTTCTGACAACAAATACAAAATTGTCTTCCTCGGGACTTCGTCATATAAGTCAACCATTGTGAATTCACCTCCAATGCATTCTTTACTGAAAATATAAACAATATCTATCTTTATGCCAAATTCTAAATCAAAATTCTACATCACCACCTCCATCGCCTACGCAAACGCCGCGCCTCATATTGGGTTTGCGATGGAAGTTTTGCAGGCGGATGCTTTAGCGCGATATCACAGAATGCTTGGTGATGATGTTTTTCTTTTGTCGGGAACGGATGAGAATGGCGGAAAAATGAAAAAGACAGCAGAAGAAAAAAAGGTGGAAGTTCAAAAATTCGCAGATGAAAATTCAGCAAAATTTCAACTGTTACTAGATACTTTAAATGTCTCTAACGATGATTTTATCCGCACGACAGATAAAGTTCGCCATTGGCCGGCAGCGCAAAAAATTTGGCGACAACTCGTTGATTCGGGAGATATTTACAAAGAAAGCTATGAAGGGTTTTATTGTGTTGGCTGTGAAGCATATTTGACCGAAAAGGATCTAATTGACGGCAAATGTCCAAACCATCAAAAAGTGCCGGAAAAAATAAAAGAAGAGAATTATTTTTTCAGGCTTTCAAAATATTCTGATCGAATTCAGGAAAAAATTGGATCAGGCGAGCTTGAAATTTTGCCGGAAGCGAGAAAAAATGAAATTTTGAATGTGATCAAAGGCGGTCTCCGAGATGTCAGTTTTTCTCGTCCAAAAAGTGTTCTTGATTGGGGAGTTCCGGTTCCAGACGATGACTCTCAAACAATGTATGTCTGGTGCGATGCGTTGACAAATTACATCTCCGCGCTGGGATATGAAAATGATTCTGAAAAGAAGTCCGAATCCGAAGCTTCAGAGTCGGACTCCTTTTCAGATTTCAAAAAATACTGGCCAGCCGACATCCATGTCATTGGCAAAGATATTTTGCGTTTTCACGCCGCAATTTGGCCGGCAATGCTTATGTCAGCTAATTTGCCGCTTCCTAAAAAGATATTTGTTCATGGTTTTATAACTTCTGGCGGACAAAAAATAAGTAAATCAACGGGCAATGTCATTGATCCGTTTGAAGTGATCGACAAATATGGTGTTGACGCTTTGCGGTATTATTTATTAAAAGAAATTCCTTCAGGAGGTGATGGTGACTTTTCACTTGAAAGATTTGAAGAGATCTATCAGGCGGATCTTGCAAATGGATTAGGTAATCTTGTTGCCAGAACCTTAACATTGGCAGAAAAATATTTTGACAGCAAGGTGCCTAGTGTTGATATTAGAAAAACCGGGCAGGCAGAAACATATGCTAAAAATAGCAAAAATAGGACTTTTAGTTCAAGCAGAATTGAATTTGAGAAAGTGTGGCAATCTGTAGAAAGCAGTATTAATAAATTTAAATTAGATCAAATATTAGGACTTATAATTTCATTTGGCGACATAAAAAAAGAAAATATCAACGGTGTAGTTCCGAAACAAAATAGCTATATTGATCACTCAGAACCATGGAAATTAATAAAAGAAGACAAAGAAAAAACAGCAATTATTGTTTATAACTTATTAGAAAGCTTACGCCATATCGCATGGATGATATATCCTTTTCTGCCGGAAACTTCAATGAAAATTTTTGAGCAACTGTTTGCAGATGAAAATGAAAGAAAAGTTGAATTAAATCAAACTTTAAAAGAAGCGCAAGAATGGGGCGGATTAAAACCTGGAACGAAAATAAAAAAAGGCGAGATCTTATTCCCAAGATTAGCTTCTTAGCGTGTAGCTTGTAGCTTCTTCGGATACAAGTTAATAAAACAAAATGAAAATAAACAGTTATAAAGAGCTTATAGTTTGGCAAAAATCCATAGATCTTGTTATTGAGATTTATAGCTTGACAGAGTATTTTCCTAAATCAGAGATTTATGGACTAACATCTCAAATGAGACGCTGCGCAGTTTCAATTCCCTCAAATATTGCCGAAGGAAGAAGAAGAGGAAGTAGAAAAGATTACCGTCATTTTCTGATCATAGCTTATAGCTCTGGAGCTGAACTAGAAACACAAATTGAAATAGTCAAAAGATTGCCTTTTAGTAAAAATACTGATTTCATAAAAATTGATAATTTGTTAAACGAAATTATGAGGATGTTGAATAAAATGCTATCAATACTAAAAAGCTAATAAGCTAATAAGCTACAACCTAAAAAGCTAATTATGATAGACTCACACACCCATATAGATTTTAAAGAATTTAACGATGACCGCGAGAAAGTCATCAAACGGTTTTTTGAGAATGGGGGCGAAAAAATGATCAATGTCGGATGCGATTTGAGATCAAGTATCAGAAGCTGTGAGCTTGCAAAAAACAACGAAAACATTTTCGCTTCTGTCGGCATTCACCCGCACGACGCGGACACAGTTGACAAAAACAGTTTAAAAAAATTGGAAGAACTTAGTAAGCACTATAAAGTCATTGCTGTTGGCGAAATCGGTTTGGATTACTTTAGAAATTTATCATCGCAAGAAAGACAAATAGAAGCATTTAGGCTGCAACTAGAACTGGCTGATAATCATAACATGCCGCTTATCATCCACTGCCGAGACGCTTATAACGATCTGCTAGACATCCTGAAAAGCTATCAAACAGATAGCTGGCACGGCGTAATCCATTGTTTTGCCGCCAGTCAAAAAATTGCCGAAGAATTTTTGGACCTTGGATTTTATATCGGTTTTACGGGAATTATTACTTATTATAAAGATAGATCAAAATTAGGAAATAAACCGGAAATATATCGCGTGATCGAAAATATGCCATTAGATAAAATTCTTATTGAGACAGATTGCCCGTACCTCTCTCCCGTCCCAAGGCGAGGAGAACGCAACGAACCGCTCTTTGTAAGGTATGTTGCCGAAAAAATCGCCCACATCAGAAACACAAGTCTTGAAGAAATTGAAAAAGCGACAAGCGAGAATGCGATTAAGCTATTTAATATATAAAACTTTAAATTTTAACTTATAAACATGAAAAACGAAAATATATTTGATTTTTACAGCAACGATTTAAGCTCAAAAAGCGCGCCTATTAACAACGATGACGACAATGATGATGATAACAATGATGATGGCGTAGTAGTTGAAAATGAAAAACAGAATAAAAATGTTACGGAAATAAAAAATAAATGCTCACAATTAAACGACTCAGACAATTAAAATACAAGATTTCCAAACAGAATCTTATTATTATTCTGAAACAACTTAATAACGAGTATAGTCTCTTTTCTGGCGGTCGCTGGAAAAGAGACTACGATAGAGCTAGCTTAAATTAATATTAATTAGATAGAACGAAAAAATAACAATGACAAAATATAATTATCAAAAGATTGAGAAAAAATGGCAGAAGGAATGGAGTGAAAGTGGGATCTACGAAGCGGAAGATTTTTCAAGTAAGCCGAAATATTATTGCTTGATCGAATTCCCCTATCCATCCGGCGCTGGGCTTCATGTCGGACATCTTCGAAGTCATATTGCCATTGATATTGTTGCTCGCCAGAAAAGAATGAATGGATATAATGTTATGTATCCGATCGGCTGGGATGCTTTTGGTTTGCCAACAGAAAATTTTGCGATTAAGACAAAAACACACCCGAAGATCGTGACGGAAGATAATGTCAAGAATTTTACCAAACAAATCAAAAGTTATGGACCGAGTTTTGACTGGTCGCGAGAGATCAATACCACTGATCCAGAATATTATAAATGGACACAGTGGATCTTTTTGAAATTATTTAACAGTTTTTATGACGAGAAATTAGACAAAGCGCGACCGATAGAGAAATTGAAAATTCCGAAAAATTTAAACGAGGATGAAAAAAGAAAATATATTGATGATCACAGAATAGCCTATGAAGCAAAAATGGCGATCAATTGGTGTCCGAGCTGTAAGATCGGACTTGCTAATGAGGAAGTAGTAAATGACGCCTGCGAAAGATGTGGCGCGCCAGCAGAGAAAAAAAACATGAAACAGTGGATGCTTAGAATCACAAAATACGCAGAGAGATTGATCTGTGATCTAGAAACGGTTGATTATCTGGATAAGATCAAAACTCAGCAGATTAATTGGATCGGTAGAAGCGAGGGAGCAGAAGTTGAATTTAGAATTAAGAATTTTGAATTTAGAATCAATATTTTTACTACTCGTCCTGATACATTGTTTGGATGCACTTATATGGTTTTAGCGCCTGAACACCCAATGATAAAGAATCTGGAGTCTAGAATTTTGAATTTGGAAGAAATAAAAAAATATATTCTACAAGCGAAAAATAAATCCGATCTAGACAGAACCGATCTGGCGAAAGAAAAAACGGGAGTTGAGTTGAAAGGTATTAAAGCGATCAATCCTGCAAATAATGAAGAGATCCCGATTTGGATCGCGGATTATGTTTTGGCAACTTATGGTACTGGCGCGATTATGGCGGTGCCGGCGCATGACGAAAGGGATTTTGAATTTGCGAAGAAATTTGGAATTGATATTAGACAAGTTGTTGCGCCGTTGTTTGTTGGTGAAGGAAAAAATAAGATTAGAAAAGATAAAAAAAATACAAAAAGAGAGGTTGTAGATGTTATAATTAAACACTGGGAAAAAGATGAATATTTTTGCTTGGACTGGTGTAAAAGCAAAAATGATTGGAAAACTTTTATTGTTGGCGGAATTGAAAAAGGAGAAAATGCCGAAGAAGCAGCTCTCAGAGAAGCAAAAGAAGAATCCGGTTATCAAAATATGCGTGTTGTGAAAAAAATTGGAAATACAATTTACAGTCGTTTCTTTGCGGCGCATAAAGATGTTAATCGTCGTGATGCAAAAAGAAGTTGCGTTTACATAGAATTATTAGATAATAGTTTTATAGAACCGAAAGAAAAACATACAAAAAATCATGAAGGAATTTGGATAAAAAAGAAAGAGATAGAAAATTTTATAAACTTACCAGAACCTAAAATTCATTGGGATGTTCTTCAAAATGGTGAAAAACCTTTTACGGAGTATGGTGTTGCGATAAATTCCGGCCAGTTTAATGACTTAGAGACCAGCGAATTTGAAGAACAGATCACCGCTTGGCTTGAAAAAAACAAATTCGGTAAAAAGGCAATAAACTATAAATTACGCGACTGGATTTTTTCTCGCCAGCACTATTGGGGCGAACCGATTCCAATTGTGAAATGCGAAAAATGCGGAAATATTTCGCTTTCCGAAAAAGATCTTCCACTTGAACTTCCAAATATAAAGAATTATGAGCCGACAGATACGGGAGAATCCCCTCTTGCAAAAATTGATCAGTGGGTAAATGTAAAATGTCCAAGGTGCAAAGAAAATGCCAAAAGAGAAACTGACACGATGCCAAACTGGGCCGGATCAAGCTGGTATTTTTTGCGATATTTGGATCCCAAAAACAATACTGAGTTTGCCTCACCGGAAAAATTGAAATATTGGATGCCGATTGATCTGTATAATGGCGGAATGGAACATACAACACTGCATCTTCTTTATTCCAGATTTTGGCATAAGTTTCTATTTGACTTGGATTATGTGAATACACCTGAACCATACGCAAAAAGAAGATCGCATGGAATGATCCTTGCTGAAGATGGGCAGAAAATGAGCAAATCGCGTGGCAATGTTGTAAACCCTGACGAAGTCATTAAGAAATATGGAGCTGATACGGTCAGGCTATATGAAATGTTTATGGGTCCCTACGGCGACGCTATTCCATGGAACACAAGCAGCTTGATCGGAATGAATAGATTTTTACAAAGAGTTTGGGGAATGCAATCCAAAGTAGGAACACAAGATTTTGTGTTCTCTTCCGAAAAAAAACAGAATATTGTACCTGATAAAACAAGAGCGCAAAATCTTGCGTCCCTACTTGTTGCTACCAACAATCAAGGAAAGTTAAAAGAGTTAAGAGATCATCTTAAAAATTTCAATATTATTTCTTTAAAAGAAATTGGTAAAGCAATTGAGGAACCGGAAGAAAATGGAAAAACATTTGCGGAGAATTCTTTGATCAAAGCAAAATATTACGCAAAAAAAACCGGCTATCTGACAATCGCTGACGATAGCGGGCTTTGTGTTAATGCTCTAGAAGGCCGTCCAGGAGTATTTTCAAGTCGTTATGCCGAAGGTGATGATAGAAAAGGTTGTGAAAAACTTATAAAAGAATTAGAAAATAAAGCAGACAGATCCGCTTATTACAAATCTGTGATAACTCTTTATAACCCTGAGAACAACGAATATGATCAATTTGACGGCAAATGCGAAGGTGAAATATTAGATAGCCTAAAAGGGAATAAAAGTTTTGGCTATGCTCCTGTTTTTATGACCAAGGGACTAAACAGATCTAATGCGGAGTGTTCTTCGGAAGAGAGATACAAATACAATCACAGAAAACAAGCTGTTGATAAATTGATTAGGTTTTTAAACGAATTCCTCTCACCTGTCCCATTCGGCTCCGCTCAGGGCAAGACTCTCTCCCAAAGGGAGAGGGACGCAATTCAAAGTCCTGCGACAGAACAAGCGCTTCATAAAACAATCAAAAAAGTAACAGAGGACATTGATAATCTAAAATTCAATACGGCGATTAGCTCGTTAATGATCTTTGCAAATGAAATGGAAAAGGAGAAAGAGATCTCTTTGATTCATTATTCTCAATTCTTAATTTTACTAAGTCCTTTTGCTCCGCATATTGCAGAAGAGCTTTGGGAAATGCTTAACAAGAAAAAAAGCATTCATCTGCAAAAATGGCCAAAATTTAACCCGGAACTTATAAAAGAAAAAGAGATCCAGCTCGTCATTCAAATCAACGGAAAACTTCGTGATCAAATGAAAGTTCCAACTGACATTTCAGAAGAAGAAGCAAAAAAGGCCGCTCTGAAAAGTGAAAAAGTTCAGAAATGGATTAAAGGGAAAGAGATTAGAAAGGTTATTTTTGTGAAAGGGAAATTGGTTAATGTGGTTATATAATAATTTCATTTAAAATGAAACTCCCCAACACAAGCGGACGAGAAGTCTTTGTCAGAATTATCAAAAATACGCCCCAAAGGGCGGGGAATTATACCCGAAAAAGATTAAAACAAATATTCTAATGACTGTAGTCTTACTCACTGTAAAATACCAAAGATTCTGAAACAAGTTCAGAATGACAAAAAGAAGGCGACATTATATAATGTCGCCTTCTTTTTTGTTTTCGAATTAGACAATTTTTGATTTTTATATCTTCCCCAACTTCTTTGCCAATTTTTCTGTTTCATTAAGTAGGTCTTCAATTTCATCAATTCCCTTATTCCAGAAACTTTTAGTTTTAATATTCATACCTAACTTCTTAAATATATCATCAGGAGATTCCGCGGAACCAATGGACAAAAATTCTTTTATTTGCTTGATAAATTTTGGATCTTTTTTAAGATAACTTTTCAATGTTTCTGCGATTAAAATCCCAGAGCTATATTGATAGTTATAGAAAAATACCCTTAAATGAGAAACATGCATCCACCAATTTTCCGAACCTGGCGTTTGCTCAACATAGTTGCCCATATATTTTATCGCATATTTTTTGTGTAGTTGTCCAATTTCTTCTTTTGAAAGATATCCTTTATCTCTAAATGCATAATGCATTTCAGATTCAAATCTATTTTCAGCTGCTGTCATAAATACGTGTATGATCTGATCATTTAGTTTCATCATCATCGCAGCTAAACGCAATTCATCGTCTTTTTCTTTTAATATTTCTTCAAACAAAATAGCCTCCATCAATTTGCTTGAAACTTCTGCAGTAAAGAGAGGTCCTCCAAAGTTCAAAGCATTATTTCTCTTTTTCATAAATTCATTATTAATTCCATGCCCCGCTTCATGCGCTAAATCAAATACATCTTTTAATTTTCCGGTATAATTAAGCAATATATAAGTAGGTTGAGATATCAGATGATGAAAACAAAAACCTCCACCGCTTTTCCCCTTTCTTGGATAAACATCTATTTGAGCATTTTCAATAAATTTTTGAAAAATATCAGTAAATTCCTGATCGGTTTTTGAAAAAACATTAAACACCATATT
Source organism: Minisyncoccota bacterium (assembly GCA_023137595.1). Classification (GTDB taxonomy): domain Bacteria; phylum Patescibacteriota; class Minisyncoccia; order JAHIHE01; family JAGLIN01; genus JAGLOZ01. The sequence goes on from JAGLOZ010000057.1 coordinate 17,262, forward strand.
TACCATTTTTTCATATGGATACTTTTTTGTTGCGCCTCCATATTCAACATTACGCTCGTGATATTGAAGCTTTTTAACCTTGAACAATTTGGCTTTCAAGCGATAATATCTCTTGGAAACATCAAATCTTTCAACTGAAGCGGCAACAAGATTATCAGCTATTTTGCTATTGATATCATCGTCAAGATGCATAGATGAATCCGGCCTCGCAAAACCCCTCAGTTCATCATTTATTTTTTTGTCAGCCATTATTGAATTCATTTCAGCTTCAACAATATCACCGTTTTTATAAAATATATCGTTCAATGCCATAGCGGCTTCATTGCGTACTTTTTTCTTTTTATTGTTTGTAAGGCTTAGAATTTCAGAAAAGTTTTTAATCTTTCTTTTGCTATCTTCATCCAGCACCTTTCTGGTTTCTTTTGACAAAATTCCCTCAGTCATATTCACCCAATTCATATAAGCAGGTCCTGTCTTCAAATTTAAGATCTTTTCTTCCTTTTCGCTTAACAAATATTTAGATTCATTGAATATTTTTTCAAGCAAATGCCTATAATCTTTCAAGTCTTTGTGTTCTAAAAATTTACCCTGTTCTTTACTCGGAATCCTGGCAATTCTTAGCATAAAAAACTGTATATCGTTTGAAATTTTATTGCTTAGATTTTGCACAATACCGAGACCAGCTTTTAATTTTGAATTATTTTGTTCCTGATAGTAGCGTAAATAGAAATATGATTCTTCATCGCCCATTGTGCCATACTGATGCATCCACTTTTCATATTCATCCAAAGCTTGCTTCAATGTTTTAGGGCTTTTTAAATAATCATCGCGATTTTTCCATTTATTTATAAACTTGTAACTTTCTTTTTCCACTATTTTTCTTTTCTTCTTGATCTGAGGATCATTATCGCTCCTGAACAATGGTTTTAGATTCCAAGTTGTTTGTTTGATCTTTAGTTTTTTCATTTTGTAAATTTATGATATAGAAAATTTTTTTTATAATTATTATTTTAGAACACGTTAGTGTCATTCTGAACTTGATTCAGAATCTTTTGACTGTTGCGTTTAATTTATAATCTATTCACTGTATTGTATTTTTTGTGATTTATAGGTTAATTTAATGTAATATACAGAAGATTCTGAATCAAGTTCAGAATGACATCTATATATTCTGATAATCTTCTAATTCCTAATTCCTAAACCTCTTAACCCTGATCAATCCGGAACAAGGAATAATTTCAATTCCCTTCTTTTCCAATTCGTCTAAAAATACTTATGCGCTGATCTTACGCATCCAACAATTAACTCCGCGCATTGTTCAAGATCTTTTAAGTCTAAAACCTCAACGGGAGAATGAATATATCTTGTCGCTACGCATATTCCTCCAGAAGGAATGCCATGCTTGGTCATATTTATAATGGCCGCATCGGTCATTCCGCCTTCAGTAACACTAAGCTGATAAGGAATTCTCTCTTTCTTTGCTGAATCTTTCATCCAATTCAAAACTGATTCCGCAACAACAATTCCTACACCCTCTGCGTCACTAACTGTTATTGACGGCCCACTGCCTATTTCAAGCGAAGAATGTTTTTTCTCAACTCCAGGATGATCTCCTGTAATACTTACATCAGTTGCGATTGCCACATCAGGATTTAAGCTATACGCCGAAGTTCTTGCTCCTTTCAAACCGACTTCTTCTTGAACTGTTCCAACAAAATGAATTCTTGCTTTTACCTTGCTCTTGCTTAAAATTCTCGCCGCTTCAATCATCATTACAATTCCAGCTCGATTATCAAACGCTTTTCCTGTCACCATATTATTAGACAGTGATTCAAATTTTCTGTCCAGCGTAATAGTATCCCCTACTTGAACGCCGATCTTTTCCACATCTTTTTTATTTTTCGCTCCAATATCAAGATACATTTCTCCAATTTCAATAATCTTTTTCATTTCTTCCGCTTTCATTATATGCGGAGGTTTTGAACCAACAACTCCGACAATATGCTTGTTTTTTGCGTGAATTATAACTCTCTGATTTAATAATGTCTGATCGAACCATCCGCCTGATTTGGCAAAATAAATAAATCCATCATCATCTATATATTTAACCATAAACCCAATCTCATCCATATGCGCCGCAATCATTACAGACGGTCCTTCGCCGTTTTTTGTGGCAATCAGATTTCCAAGTTTATCAGTTTTTATTTCATCAACAAAAGGTTTTATCTCTTCTTCTAAAATACTTCTTATTTCTTTTTCATGTCCCGAAATTCCATGCGCATTGGAAAGTTTTTCTAAAAGAAGTTTTATTTCTTCTAAGTTATTACTTACTGATCTTTTCACTGTTTTTTTTGTCATAATTTTTGATTTAATTATAAATTTAATCTATTGTTATTATTCTATGTCTATATTTTTTTGCGATTTGATTGCTTGGATCATCTAATCCGTTTGTTGTCCATGTTTTAAACTCTCCTGTCGGCATTTTTGAAATTCTTATACCGTCAACAAAGTCATGCGTCACAACAGCAGTTCCGACTTTCTCAAGCTGCTCTATGATACTTTCGATCGACAATGTTTCTATCTGCTCTAATTGAAGCGCTTCTAAATAATCCTCTAACTTCTGTGGCTCTTCCTTAATCTCAATTGAATTATGATTTTCAGTAAACATACTGTAATATTTTAAGTTATTATTTTATCTCCAAAAATTTCGGAAATTTTGTCAGATTCTTGCATCCTGTTTTTGTCACCACGACCAAATCTTCAATTCTTACCCCGCCGATTTTGGGATAGTACAAGCCAGGCTCAACCGTCACGACATTGCCAGCTTTCAGAACTTTTTTATAATTCAAATTTATTCTTGGCGTCTCGTGAATATCAAGCCCGACCCCATGCCCCGTGCTATGGAAAAATCCTTGAATCTTTCCATTTTTTTCTTCAGTTTTAAATCCCTTGTTTTCAAAATAGTTTTGAACTTTTTTGTGAATTGAATCTGCTCGCATTCCGTCTTTAATTTCTCCTAAAGCCAATTTTTGCGCCCCTAAGACCGCATTATACATTTTTTTCAATTCTGGAGAAGCTTTGCCTTTTACGACTGTTCGCGTTATATCAGCATAATATCTGCTTAAACGTGACTTTGGAACCGTATCTATAATAATAGGCTCATTCGCGAATATAGGACCACTTCCTTCTTCATGCGGATTAGCGCTATCCTTCCCGCAAGAAACGACAAAGCTTAGATCAGAAAAACAATCTCTTTTTGCAAACTCCGTATCTATAATTTTTTTGATAAGCTCTGAAGTTAAAATTTTATTTTGATAACTCAGCTTCTTGTCTTTCCTTGTTTTTGATTTTTTAATCACATTAATCGCCTCTCTAAGCGCTTCCTCATTTACCTTTTGAACTTCTGTAATATTCCTAATTTCATCCTCATTTTTAAATACTCTCTTTTTGAATAATGGCTCACAAATTTCAATTTCAATTTTATTATCCAATAAAACTTTGGCATATTTCATTTGAAAATTTCCAGGAATTTGTACTTTTTTAATTTTGTTATCTTTTAAAATATTTATCAATACACTACCAAATGTATCTCTGTCAACACTAGATCCATATTTTGAATAGTTTATAACTTTATCAACCCCTGCCTCTTTTTTTGCCCTATTATATTCCAAATCGTCAATATAGATCATTTTCTTGCCATTTTTTTCCAGATAAACAAAATCATCAGGAACTAACATTCCAGTTGCATAGAACATATTTGAATCTTTTTCACTTTCAGCAATGATTAATTTTGGAGTCATAAACTAGATTTTTAGGTTGTAGCTTTTTAGCTTCTTAGGATT
>JAGLOZ010000058.1 GCA_023137595.1 Minisyncoccota bacterium
TTCAGAATCTTTGTTACCTTTCTTTTAATTTATATTCAAATCAGCAAACCCAGGATTTTTAGCCGTGATTAAATCCATCTTCCACTGCCGACGCCAATTTTTTAATTGTTTTTCTCTTGCGATTGCCGAATTAATATTATTTGTCGCTTCATAATAAACTAACTTACAAAGATTATATTTTTCAGAAAAACCTTTGACGAGTTTATGTTTATGCTCAAATATTCTTCTTTGCAAACTATTAGTTACTCCAATGTATAAAACTTTATCAGAAGCATTTGTCATGATATATACATAATACGTTTTGCTTATCTTCATAATATTCAATATTATATTATGATTATTGCGATTTCAATTTAATTGAAAGCATCGTGATTTATAGATCAAATCAGTGTAATATATTGAAGATTCTGAATCAAGTTCAGAATGACAAATGCGATGTCATCCTGAATTTAATTCAGGATCTTTATTATAATAAAAATCTTATAGTCATTAAATTCTTGACATGTGATAAACACGATTAGTTCCTTCATGGATTATATTTATATTTCTTTGACTTTTCATTCTTTCTAATTGTTCTTTTGTTAATGGAGCAATATATTTGCATCTAGTAATTCCTGATTGATCTGATTCATTTTTGATAAACATTGGATTTGCCGGATCATATAAATAGGCAGATTCACCGTCTTCTTTTTGAAAATAAAGAATATTAAATACATGAGTATCATCAGAAGAAGCTGAGTTGTCATTTTCCCCGTTATTTATTTCAAGTGGTCCACCTGATATAAATTTACTTTTAACACCTGCGAAAGAAACCAATTGTTGAGCAAGCATTGAAAGTTCAGTGCAAGTAGCGCTTGATTGACCTTTAAAATCATGCAAATTTCTAGTTTTTGTTTTTTTATACATTTTTTTGTTATTCTTCCCTGCATCTCGATTAGTATTGCCAAAATATTCATCAAGTTGATTTTGAACTGCTGCCATTATTGCTGTTCTTTCTTTCGCTTTTGAATCAACATCTGGATGATTATCATTTAAGATCTTTGTTATTTCAAGAAAATCTTCTGAAAAATTTTGAAATACATCAACAATCTCATTGTTATCAATTCTTAATTTCTCATTTCCACTTCCTTTTAATATCTCTTGTCCACTCGCAAGCATTTGATTATAAGAAAAATCAGTTATAATGGTCTCAGATAGAGGCTTCCCAGAATTTCCAATTTTATCTCCATAAGGAGATGTTGTTTTTGTATTTAAATGATTTTCACTTTCAAGCTTCAAATGGGCTAAATTAATAACCTTTCTTTTTTCAGGGTCTGATTCCTTGGTCGCTTCATCAAAAATAAACTTATGTACTTTACAGCTTTTTTCAATTCCATCGGAAAAACAATTTTCGATATTTTCACCAAATTCAGATTCAAAATCAAGCTTTAGCTTTTCGATACATTCTTGCACTTCAAATAAATCTTCCTTTTCTTGAAAAAAATTATCATCGCTATTTGATTGATTTAGTAATGGATCGTAGTGTTCCATATAATATTATAACTATGATTATTGCGTTTTCGATTTTACCAATGTTTTGTGATTTATAAGTTTGATTTTCGTAATAGCCAGAAGATTCTGAATCAAGTTCAGAATGACAATGTATATTCATTATACAATCTTAAAAAGCTTCCTTCAACCACTCCACCAACTCCCCTATCTTCACTCTCTCCTGCTTCATCGTATCTCTGTCCCGCACTGTCACCGCATCATCTTCTAAACTCTCAAAATCCACCGTCACGCAATAGGGCGTGCCGATCTCGTCTTGACGACGGTAGCGCTTGCCGATGCTTTGAGATTCGTCATACTGGCAGGCAAATTCTGTTTTTAACATATCAAAAACTTCTTTCGCATATTTACTTAAATTTTCTTTTTTGCTAAGAGGAAGAATCGCCACTTTCACTGGCGCGATGTTTTTGTTAAATTTCATTACCACCCGTGTGTCCGTTTTACCATTTGCCGTCGGCGCTTCTTCTTCAGTATATGCATCCACCATCGCTGCAAGAAAAGTTCTGTCAACTCCAAACGACGGTTCAATTACATGCGGAATATATTTTCTGTTATTTTCCGCGTCAAAATATTCCATATTCTGTCCGCTTGAATTTTGATGGCTCATTAGATCAAAATTAGTCCTATAGGCAAGCCCGTAAAGCTCTTTCGTTCCGAACGGAAAATCATATTCGAAATCAACTGTTTTTTTACTGTAATGGGAAAGTTCATCCTGATCATGCTCGCGAATGCTATAATTTTCTTTTTTAATGCCAATATATTCAAGCCATTCTGTCATCTCATTTTGCCAATAATCAAAAAACTTTTCCCAATCTTTTTCATCAATAAAATATTCTAGTTCCATCTGTTCAAATTCAACCGTTCGAAAAATGAAATTCCCGGGAGTAATTTCGTTGCGAAATGACTTGCCGATTTGAGCAATGCCAAATGGGATTTTTTTGTGCGTAGAATTTAGAACATTTTTAAAATTCACAAACATCGCCTGAGCGGTTTCAGGGCGAAGATAAATTATATTACTGTCTTCTTCCGTAACACCTTGAAAAGTTTTGAACATCAGGCCAAATTTTCGAGCTTCAGTAAAATCCATTTTAGCACAAACAGGACACTTGATATTATTTTCTTTGATTAATTTTGTCATATCTTCAGTACTCATTCCTTCCGCTTTCACGTCTAAAGCGTCTTCAATCAAGTGATCAGCTCGAATTCTTGCCTTGCACGCCTTACAGTCAACAAGAGCGTCATTAAACCCTGCTACATGCCCTGATGTTTCCCAAACTCGACTATTCATTAAAATAGCAGCGTCCAAACCAACAATGTCTTCCCTGTTTTTAACAAAAAATTTCCACCAAGCTTGTTTGATATTATTTTTCAGCTCAACTCCAACAGGCCCATAATCCCAAGTATTCGCAAGTCCGCCATAAATTTCACTTCCAGGAAAAACAAAACCTCGCCTCTTGGCAAGTGAAACGATCTTGTCCATTAAATTTTCATTTTTTTGTGTCATATGTATAGTAAATTATGTTAACAATGCGTTTATTCTAGCATAAAAAACACCTTTTGTAAATTTTTAGCAATCATCACTCATCATCCTCTTTTTCAATCTTATATCCCCTTCCTTTTATATAAACGCTTTGAACTAGCCCCATCATAATCAAAAAACTTACGAGTGAACTTCCGCCATAGCTTATAAAAGGAAGAGGAATTCCGGTTACAGGCATAATACCCATATTCATTCCGGCATTTACAATAACATGGAACATAAGCACAAACGCGATTCCCAAGACCAATAGTTTTCCAAAATTATTTTGTGATTCACGGACAATTTCAAAAAGACGATAAAAAATAATTCCAAAAAGTCCGAGCACGAGCAAAACGCCTATGAAGCCCATCTCTTCGGCAACAACAGCAAAAATAAAATCTGTGTGTTTTTCGGGAAGAAAGTTTAATTGGCTTTGAGAACCATGACCCAAACCCTTGCCCCAAATTTCTCCTGAACCTATTGCTATTATTGATTGAATAACATTGTAACCGGCGCCATGCGGGTCTGATTGCGGATTAACAAAGGTTATAATTCTATCCTTTTGATAATCTTTTAGAACATATGACCAGCTCGCTGTAAATAATAACAACCCGCTAAACAAAATCAGAATTATATACTTTTTATTTATTCCAGCTATAAAAAGCATGGCAAGCCAAATAAACATTATAACCAAAGCGCTTCCGAAATCAGGCTGAAGAATAATAAGAAAAACCGGCAATGCTATGTATATTCCGGAAACTATTATTTTTTTAAGATCATTAGATAAAATATTTTCCTTAGCAAGATATTTTGCCATTATAATTATAACAACTATTTTTACAAGCTCTGCAGGCTGAAAATTAAAAGAACCAAAACTAAACCAGCTAGCCGTACCCCTGATCAACGATCCAGAAAGTAAAACCGCAAACAAAACAAAACAGGCGAAAATATAAAAAATGCCTGTGTAATTTTTTAATGCTCTATAATCGAAAAAACTTATGCCTATCATTAAAACAACTCCAAATATTGAGAAAACAAACTGCTTTTTGAAATTCAGAAAATCTGTTCCGATAGAACTATAAGATGTGCTAAAAATTATTGTTAAACCTATAAAAATTAAGATTATAATAGCAACAAATAATGTTTTGTCTATTTTACCGATCAGATTAAAATTCATCGTAAATTAGTATTTAGTATTTAGTATTTAGTATTCAGCTTGATAAAAAACACTAGATACTAAATGATAGCTCCTATCTTGGAATTATATATCTTTCTCCAGTTCCAAAATCTTTCATAAAATTTGCCGTGTCTAAAACATTTGTTTGAGCTTCGTAATCAATATAATTAATTTCACCTGAAAATGATTCCCTCCAAAAAATTCTAAATTCCCATCCGCCCCCGCCAAGCATGTCCCACTGGTTTGTTTTCCCAACAGCAATTGGTTCATTATTCGCATTATACGCAACAACATTAACGTCAACTACACGAAAACTATATTTGGAAGCATTCTCAGTTACTCCATATACATAATAGAATTCGGGTCCGTCTGTAACATATCCGTTTTTTTTATCTTTGATATATACAACTTTTGAGTTGAAATCAGGAAGATCTCGCGAATCTTTTATTTCATTCCAAGCATGATCAAATAATTCAATATCAACTTTATTAATATTTAAATTCAATTTAAAATTGTCTTCAATTATATATTTTACTCCTTCCTCCTTCAAAAATCCCTTTGGCATTATATAAGTTTTATTTTTTTCTGTTTTTATCATTTCACCATCATCGCTATAAACTACAAATCTGTAATTTACCGAAGAAACGCCCCACGAGGGATTACTATTTGAAATTTTCGCGACTAGATCATAATAATTTTCACCATCCTTTACGAATTTAACCCATTCAATTCTAATGTCATCAACTTTCGGAGGTGTTGGCGGAGAAGGACACTTCTTAATACATACTCCCCCACAATCAACTTTTTCTTCGCCAATATCCAAAACTCCATTAAAACACGGTTCTGGAATTTTTGGAAACATTAACTGATGAGTGATAATTATAATAAACAAGATAATTAAAATAATAATCGCTTTTTTTATCGTTCGTTGGCCGCTTGTCATGAGAGTTAATAAGGAATTATGAATTATGAATCTTTTATTTATTCTGTATAATCCAGCATTAAAAGTTTTATATCTATTTTCATTATAGCCTTTATATGGTTTTGGTCAATAAGAAAACAAAAAACCATTCTGTAAATGGTTTTTGTATTAAAACAGCAAAATAACAATTTGACTATCTTTTCTTCCATTGCGGAGCTCTTCTTGCTTTTTTTAATCCTGGTTTTTTTCTTTCAACTTTTCTCGGATCTCTTGTAAGATAACCCGAAGCTCTTAATTCCTTTTTATACTCTTCTTCAAAAACTAATAAAGCCCTTGCTATACCAAGCCTTATTGCTTCAGCTTGTCCGTTTGGACCGCCGCCACTGACCCTCACAGAAACTTTAAACTTATCTTCAAGTCCAAGAAGCTTTATTGGGGAATAAACTTTTTCAACAAGAACGCTATTGCTCGCAAAATATACTTCATAGTCTTTCTTGTTCACTAATATCCCTTTTTCTTTAACGCTTTGATAAAGTCTGACATTAGCAACTGCAGACTTTCTTCTTCCAGTTGCAAAAAAATACTTATCGTCTTTTTTATTGTCTTCGCTCATAATTTATGTAAATTTATTTAAACTTATCTTTCTCTAAATAATCTTCATTTTTATATATTTTCAATCTCTTGATCATTTGATCTCTTAATTTATTTTTTGGCAACATTCCATAAACCGCTTTTTTTATAACTACTCTTGAATCTTTTTTGATCTGATCTCCTAAGGTAATTTCTTTCAATCCTCCCGGATACCAACTATGGCTATAATAAATTTTTCCTTCATCCTTATTTCCAGTATATTTTAAATTATCAGTATTAACAACCACGACATAATCTCCAGCATCAATGTGAGGTGTATAGCTTGCCTTGTTTTTTCCTCTAAGTAAAATTGAGATCTTTGATGCCATCCTGCCGAAACTTTCTTCAGATGCGTCAAAAATATGCCATTTTCTTTGAGTCGGTTTTTTCATTTTATCGTTTTTTTCTTTTGACATAAAATTATATTATTATACTAAATTGTTATATTGCCCTATTGCTCTATTGTTTTAAATAATTTTACTTTTACACAAGTCAGTGCCAAAAATAATAAGTTTCACAATAATCAAATAATGATTGAAATTATTTAAGTAAAAAAATATAAAACAACAATATGACAATAGGATTAAACAAACTCTATAACAGACATTTTAGCAATATCTCCTTTTCTTTCACTTATTTTTATAATTCTTGTATATCCTCCGCTTCTATCTTTGTATCTATTAGCAATTTCCAGCAATAATTTTTTAGAAGCTTCGTCTGATAACCTGCCATGAATGGTTTTAGCCGCTAAAAGATTCTTTTTTTTCGCTACCGTTATCAATTTTTCTACATGCAAAGAAAGCTCCTTTGCTTTGGCTGTAGTTGTTGTGATCTTTTCTTGCAAAATAATTGCTTCTGACAGATGTTTCATCAGAGCCTTTTTTTGTGATTTATTTCTTTTAAATTGTCTTCCTTTTGACTTATGTTTCATAGCTATATATTAAACCTATAAATTCTTCCTATAATTATTTTTTTAGAGTCAGTCCGAATTTTCCTAAAACTTTTTTGATTTCCTTAATTCCCTTATCTCCCATTCCAGACAGTTCCCTTAGATCATCTTCTGATTTTTTAATTATTTTGCTAATAGTTTTTATTTTATTTTCAGTTAAGATTTTTGATATTCGAGCTGATAAACCCATATCTTCAACAGATGTCTTTAGAATTTCTTCACTATCTTCTCTCTGTTGCTGGTCCTTACCTTCTTTTTCTTTTTTTTCAATCTCTTTTTTCGCTATTTTATTTTCTTCTAATAATTCTTTTTCTTCTGCTTCTATCTTTTTTTCCTCTTCTTTTGTCTTTTGATCAATCAATTCCTTAAATAGATTAAAGTGTTCAACAAGCAATCTTGTAGCCTCTTTAAAAGCTTCTTCCGGGGTTATACTTCCGTCAGTTTCTATTTCAAAGATCAATTTTTCATAATTTGTCATTTTTCCAACACGCATATTTTCCACACGATAAGTTATTTTTTTTACTGGAGTAAATATTGCATCTATCGCTATATTGCCTATTTCAAGCTTATCTTCGCTTTGCTGTTCAATCGGCATGTAGCCGACGCCTTTTTCTATTTTTATCTCCATATCCAACTTAGCGTTTTTACCGGTTACAGTTGCTATATAGACATCTTTATCAGCTATTTCCACATCGCTGCTCACCTTTATATCCGAAGCTTTTACCTCGCCTTCTTTATTTGTTTTCAAGTTAAGCCTAACCGGCTCATCAGTATGCATTTTAAACTTTATTTTTTTTAGATTAAGAATTATTTCAACTACATCCTCAATAACTCCGGGAATCGTAGAAAATTCATGACTTGCGTTTGCTATTTTAACTGATGTTATAGCAGATCCAACCAAGCTAGAAAGCAAAACTCTGCGTAAAGCATTTCCTATGGTTGATCCATAACCGGGATAGCAAGATCTTATTTCAAAAACTGCAAAATTTCCTTCTTGTTTTATTATTATTGGTTTTTCCGGTAGTGTTATTTTTTGCATATTTTTGTTTATTTTATTTTATTAGGCTTAGAGCTTCTTCGCTATTTATCACTTCGCCATCCCGAATATTCTCTCTGGAATGACAGAAAATGTAAAAATTCTAAAATTGTTATATTTAAGATTTAGAATAATATTCAATGATCAGATGAATATCGACATTAGTATCAATCTCGCTTAATACCGGAACAGAAATAATCTTGCCTTGAATTTTTTGTACGTCCAAAGACATCCAAGAAGGAGCTTGATGATTTTTTATTACCTTTTTTAATTCTTCAAAATAATTTCCTTGAACTTCTTTTAATGATACAACGTCTCCCTCTTTAACAAGACAAGACGCAATATCCACTTTTTTTCCGTTTAACAAAAAATGTCCATGATTAACGAGTTGTCTGGCATGACCTCTGGAACTAGCCAAACCAAGACGATAAACAACATTATCCAACCTTCTCTCAAGAAGAGTTGAAAGCAAAACCCCGGTATTGCCTTTCATACGGCTAGCCATTTCATAATATTTCCTAAACTGTTTTTCTAAAATACCATAAGTTCTTTTAACCTTTTGCTTCTCTCTCAGCTGAATACCATATTCAGACAAGCCCATTCTTCTGGCCTGTCCATGCTGACCGGGAGCATAAGGTCTTTTTATCATAGCGCATTTTATACTAAAACAACGATCCCCTTTCAAAAAAAGTTTCTTTCCTTCTCTTCTGCATTTTTTACATTTTGGACTTAAATCTCTAGCCATAATCATTTATTAATTATATGTCTATATTAATTAAAGTTTTTACTCCTTCATTGTTGGTTAAAACTGAAACTTACTAATATTATACAATTTTACAATTTTCAAACATTATTCCAAATTCCAAATTCATTATTCCATAATTACACTCTTCTCGGTTTAGGAGGCCTGCACCCGTTATGAGGAATCGGAGTTGTATCTGTTATAGAAATAATATTAATGCCATTAGCGGCAATTGCCCGAACTGCGGATTCTCTTCCGCTTCCGATACCTTTTACATATACTTCAACCTCTTTTAGTCCTATTTTTTTTGTTTTCTCCAGTAAAGAACCAATGATGGTGGTCGCAGCATAAGGTGTTGCTTTTTTCGCTCCCTTAAAACCTAAAAGTCCGGCGCTTGACCAAGCGATCACATTACCATTTAGATCTGTTAACGTCACTATTGTATTATTATAAGTTGACTTAATGTGAACTTGCCCTTTGACTATGTTTTTTCTTTTGATCTTTTTAGACGCCCCAACCTTCAAAGTCTTTGAGCTTCCTTTTTCCTTGCTTCCAATTGTTATTATTCTTCTTTTTCCCATATTTTTTGATTAGAATATTGAATTTAGAGTTTAGAATTTAGAATACCTTTCAACTTTACTTTTTAGTGTTTGCAAGTCTTGAATCATTATTCAAAATTCAAGATTCAAAATTCTAAATTTTATGTTTTTTCAAGTTTTGACCTTCCGCTCCCAGCTGTTCTTCTTATGTTTCCTCTTACGGTCCTATTGTTAGTCTTTGTTCTTTGTCCTCTGGTCGGCAAACCCTTTGCGTGTCGCGTCCCCCTATAACATCCTATTTCTTTTAATCTTTTTATATTCATCATGACGATTCTCTTTAGTTCTCCTTCTATCTTGTGCTTCTCTTCAATAATTTTTTGAATTTTACCCACTTCTTCAGAAGTAACGTCTTTCGCCCTTTTGTTAATATCAATACCAGCCTCTTTTAAAATTTTACGACTTGAAAAAACTCCTATACCTTTTAGGTAGGTAAGGGAGAATTCTATTCTTTTTTCTTCTGGAATATTAACTCCTAAAATTCTTGGCATGGATTTAGTATTTAGTATTTAGTATTTAGTATTTAGTATATTATATTCATCTTAAATATTCAATACTGAATACCGTTGATTTACGTTAAAACATAAACATGATATGGACATAAGCAAACACTTAGACCCTGCACCTGCACTACCCTTGTCTCTGTTTGTGTTTTGGATTTTCACAAGTAACATAAATTCTTCTTTTACGCTTTACTATCTTACATTTATCGCAAAATTTCTTTATTGAAGCTCTAACTTTCATTATTCTATATTTATCAAATTAACAGCAATTTATAGTAATTAGCAATAGCTGGCTATAAT
>JAGLOZ010000059.1 GCA_023137595.1 Minisyncoccota bacterium
TTCTCCTTCCTCGACAAAGACTTAACCCTGATCTCTTCCTTGGAAGCTGTTGAACGATCACGAAATTTCTTGGAATATACCAATCGAACTGGTCTTCTATATCTGGTATATTTCGCGCCCAAATCAGAAGAATTATGTTCATCTATCCGCTTTTCCAGATTAACAGCAATACCGGTATATAAAGTTTCATCAGCACATTTTAAAATATAGACATAATACATATATTGTATTTTTCAATAGTAATGAATTATTAATTCTTTTTATCAAAAACTTTTTTTATCTCCCGAATAATTTCTGGAAAACTATTTTGTTGAAAATGTCCTCTATTCTTAAGCTCTTTAAAACTTGCTTCAGGCAAAAACTCCTTATATTTTTCAAAACATTTAAAAGGAACTAGCTTGTCGTTGCGACTATGATAGAAAATCAACTCTTTTGATTGATTTTGTACTTCACTCAGATCTTTTTTCAAAACAAAACCCGCCGAACGAGCGATTGATCTCTTGTCATCATATGGAGCCGCAACAAGAATTGTCGCCAAAATCTTCTTTGGAAATTGGTTCTCCGATAGATATCTTGCGAGAAATATCCCGCCTAAAGAATGTCCGATCAAAACAACTTTATTTTCCAAAAAAGGAAAGATCTTTTCAAACCAAATTTTCCATTCCAGATATCTGGCATTAGAATAATTAGGCATTTCAGGATAAATAACCTCAAAGCTTTTTCCTAATTTCCCGCTTAAATATTTTTTCCAATCACCATTATGTTTGATATTGATCTCTCGTTTCTTCAAAAAAGCGATATACTCTTTATAATCTGCAAAAACGCCTCCTCCATGAATGACAACGACTTGTTTTTTCATATTGTAATTTATTGCTAAATTATTTCTACTAGCTAGTTTCTGTTGAGATAATGACTGAATTAATCAAAGCCCTCGCTTTGATCTGTTGCAATGAATCATTTTCAGCGCAAACAAAAACCCACGTCTATCTAAACCAAGCACTGTTTCAACAGAAACTAGCCAATTTCTTTTGAAAGTCTCCCGTTTTATCATTCCCTCATTCGTGCGAATGAGGGACATAATATAAAAAAACATGAGAGATGAAAAAGGTTCTTACATTTTTCAAAACTTTGGAAAATGAAGCTCCTCGCCGCAAGCGGACGGGATATCTCTGTTAGAATTATCAAAGATACGCCTCAAGGGGCGGGAAATTATACCCGGAAAAGATTAAACGAGTTAGCCTGTTTCGGTATAATATTTAAATCCATAAAACCTTAGTAGTTCATTTCACTGCTCTCGCACCTGTCCGCCTTTGAAGGAAATTAGAGAATGTCTAATATATGTTTTAAAATTGAATCGTTATTGTTTGATATTCTATAAAACACCTGTGAGCTTCTTTGCTCTTTTTCCAAGATATCAAGAATTGATAAAACACTCAAATGCCTAGAAGTTGATTTAAATGAAAGATGAATTTTGCCAGCGATGTCTCCTACTGAGGCTTCTTTCTTTGATTTTAAATATCTTAGAATATAAAGACGACGCTTGTTTGCAAGCGCTTTTAGCATTTTTTCCAAATTTTTAATATCTGAATTTGCCATATATTTTTAAAACCGAACCAACTATCACATAATAATTATACCACATTTCTTCTTGTCATTCCACCATTCGCACGAATGAGGGGTATAAAGATTATGGAAATGGGAACAAGAGATGTGAAAGGTCAAAATAGTTTCTTTGCTTCATTATACAATGCTTCAAACTCATCAACAATTTCACTGTCCGCCTTTTGTTTGACAATTTTGAGAACTTCCTCGTAATACCATAACCTTTTTTCTTTTGGCGAATTAAACTTTTTCCAAAGGTCATCTCCTTGTTCTTTATAACCTTCTATCATGGAACTGAGATTGTGAATTTTATCAGCACAAGAAAGTATTGCCGAGTCAGAAGAAGCGTTTGAAAGATGTTCAAGATATTTTGTTTTTCTCTCAAGCCATGATTCTTTTTCTCCTTTTTCTTTTTTCAAACTTACATCTTCAGTAACATCAGAAACCATTCTTGCAACATTTTTGCCAAATTCCTTTTCCAGATCTTTTTTTTCGTATCCTTGGACATCCTCCAAAACATCATGCAGAAGTCCGGCAATAACAATGTCTTCATTGTCAGTGTAATGCGAAAGGATAAAAGCAACGGAATACGGATGCAAAATATATGGCGTCCCATCCCCTTTTCTCGTCTGTCCGAGATGCAAAACGCTTGCTTTTGCAATCGCTTTCTGAATTTTTGGCGTTAATTTCATATATGTCTTATTGATAGCTAATTTATACTCATACGCAATTTAGTTCTTAAATAAATTATTTTTTATAAACAGCAATGATCTGCCTGACGATCAACTCGTTTGGTTTTATATATTCTCCTCTAAAATCAAACCACACTCTCCTAAAATCATTTCTTTCTAATTTTCTAATTTTTCCTATTTCGGGATCTTGAAGATAAATAAATCTATCATCAAGTCCGGTGACAACTGAATAATGTCCGTCGGCGATATCAGAATCGGAACAATCTTTTCCGCCCCTGGTAAACCAATTTACGATTAACGGCACTCCTCCATCAAGCCAATTCTCAATGTCTTTAAAACTGCTGTTATTTTTTATTTTTACTTTAAAACCAAGAACCTTTACCGCCTTTTCAATCCCCTTATCATCTATTCCTAATTTTTTATTCCATCCAGACAGCTTTGCCAGTTCCTTTTCGGTTTTATCCGTCCCATAATAATTAAGCACAATCTTAAGACTGGCAGGACCGCACATTCCTACATTCAGCGTTTCCTGAAAAGGTTTAAGTTTTAAAAATTTCTTTTTCATTTATTTTAATTATATGTATATTATAGCAAAATATTCTAAAAAGCTCTAATATACCCTCTGGGGATATAAAAACCCTTTAAAGTAAGAGAAAGTTTTGCGTATATGCCTAAACATTAAGAATTTAAACCCTTATTATAGGAAGCTCTGAAAAACTAATAATTTTCTCTTTTATAATTTATTTTTTGCCTTAAATCCTGGATT
>JAGLOZ010000006.1 GCA_023137595.1 Minisyncoccota bacterium
ATTATAAATAAAATTAAAATAGAATTCATCAATGATCAAATAAAACTTTTCCTTTTTTGCCATTTCAACCAACTCTTTCAAGTTATCATCCTTAAGCACATTTCCGGTCGGATTAGACGGATTGCTCAAAAGCAAAGCTTTAATGTTCTCTTGTTTGATCGTTTGCTTCAATTTTTTTAGATCACACCTGAACTTATCCTTTGGATCCAGAAAGATCGGTACCGCCTCCACATTTTTAAAACAATTTAAAATTTCTTCATATGCCGAATAATCAGGTACAAAATAGCCAATTTTAATATCTCTCATTGAAGCGACAACTCTTGAGATCACGGTTCTGCCACCGCCGGCAACACTTACATTTCTATAAGTATATCCCGACTTTTTGGCAGATCTGAAAATGTTGTTATACGCAGACGCAACATTTTCTCTGAGCTTTTGCAGCCCCGCTATCGGAGCATATCCATGTTGTTTGTCATTCATACTGATCGTGGAAACGCGCGCTGGCGCCCCTTTAAGAGCGCCCGCCTCAGCGGAACCCTGTCCAAGATTCGGCCATTGCGGATCATCATATTCAAAACCAAACTCAGCGGCCTGCTCCATAACACGCGCCACGCCGGACTTTTCAAGTTTTTTAAATACTGAAAATTCTTTTTTCATAGGGAAGTAATATTATAAATTATATAGATATTCTTAGAGTCTGTTAAAAAGTTTATTTTCGAGTAGATGCGAGTCCTTGCTCGCGCCAGAAATAGTTCATCTAAACGGTTCAAGCGAGGACTTGATCTACCCGGTAGATTTTCCGAACAGGCTCTTAAACAATTAAAAAACCTACTATTCAGAACAATCTGCTTTTATTTAAATATTCCGATAAATAAAAGCAGGTCGTTTAGCCTAGTAGGACGATTCTTTCAATCACAACAACACTGTCAGTTGACTGACATGTCATCTTGATGAATTGTAAATTAAAGTTTTTCATAGATTCTTATAAATCATTCAAGCTACTTTCTTATTTTAGCAACAAGTAAAAACTTGTCAAGACCAAGACAGATCAAAAAAACAAAAAACAGCAAAAAAAAGAGGCAACTCTATTAGCTGCCTGGTAGAATTTCTATTCTCCGCTTGGATCTATAAAATTTCCGCTTGGATCTTCGCGGTATAACATTTCTCCCATTGTGTCATAGACATCTTTAGAACCATCACATTTTACTATTTCTGTTGTTCGAGTTGCTAGAACTGTTTCTTTATTTGCCATTTATCTCAATCCTCTTATATTATTTATTATTTAAATAATATCGTGAAATCAAAACTATGTCAATTCATTCAAAATAGAGAGATACAAAATATAGATTGTCTTGATAAAACAGCCTTAAGACACTATACTTAGAATGTAAAAAAATTAACTCTATCTTTAATGAATATCAACCAATACATTATAAAACAACTTTATCAAAAAGTTTCCTTGAAAAAAAGCTTTTCGTCAGAATATCTTTCGCGGTTAAAAAGAAAGGCATCAAGAGAATATGGTCTGCCTTGTCCGACTAATATTGAAATTTTAGAAACTTATCGCCAAATGATAAAGAGCAAAAAGATCAAACCTGACAGAGAAATTGAAAATATTTTGATCACAAAAAATATCCGGACATTGTCCGGCGTGGCAGTCATAGCAGTTCTCACAAAACCGTATCCCTGTCCGGGAACTTGCAAGTTCTGTCCGAATGAAAAAGATATGCCAAAAAGCTATCTTTCAAACGAGCCGGCAGTGATGCGGGCGATTTTGACGGGTTTTCATCCATACAAACAAGTCCAAGCCAGATTGAAATCACTGGAAGCAACCGGACATAAAACAGATAAGATCGAACTCATCGTTATGGGCGGAACTTTTTCATATCTGCCGCGTCAATATCAGACTTGGTTTATCAAGAAGTGCTTTAAAGCATGTAATAAAAATAAAAATCAGGATAGCCCCCCTGATAAGGGGGGTTGGGGGGTTAGGAAAAATATCTCAAGATCATCAAATCTCTCCCTTGAACAACTTCAAAAACAAAACGAAAAATCATCACACAGAATTGTCGGGCTTACTCTGGAAACACGCCCTGATTATATCAACGAAAAAGAAATTTTGCGAATGAGAAAACTCGGTGCGACACGAGTTGAGCTCGGCGTGCAAAGTATTTATGATGATATCTTAGAACTTAACAAACGCGGACATTCTGTTACCGAAACTATTAAAGCAACAAAACTATTAAAAGAGGCTGGATTTAAGATCAATTATCATCTAATGCCTGATCTTCCCGGATCAAATTATAAGAAAGATCTGACTATGTTCAAGGAACTGTTTTCAAATCAAGATTTCCAGCCCGATATGCTGAAAATTTATCCCTGCGTAGTTGTCAAAAATGCTCCAATCTATAAATGGTTAAAAACTGGAAAATACAAACCATACTCAGATAAAAAACTTATTCAACTGCTTTGTGAGATCAAAAAGATAATCCCCTATTATGTCCGTATTACTCGCCTTATCAGAGATATTCCTTCAACAAGCATCGTTGCCGGAAACAAAGTTTCAAATCTAAGACAAGTTCTCAAGAAAAAATCAGAAGAGGAAGGTTGGCAATGCAAATGCATTAGATGCCGTGAAGCAAGAGATCAAAACATCCCCCCTGATAAGGAGGGTTGGGGGGTTGGAAAACTCAAATTATTCCGCCAAGACTACAACGCTTCAGACGGCAAAGAAATATTTTTGAGTTTTGAAGATAAAAAAAGGAGAAATATTTATTCATTATTAAGATTGAGAATAAATTCACAAGATTATAATTTCTACCCAGCTTTAGCCGAGGATTCCTGCGGCTTTAGCCGCCCGAGTAAAAACTCTTTAATTATCAAAAAAATTCCCATTCTCCAAAACGCTTCAATCATCCGCGAAGTGCACACTTACGGTAAACTTGTTCCCATAAAATCTAAAAACAAAAAGTCTCCCCAGCACACCGGACTTGGAAAAAAACTGATCGCCGAAGCGGAAAAAATCACTATTCGGGAATTCAACCTAAAAAAAATCGCCGTCATCAGCGGCATTGGCGTGCGTGATTATTATCGGAAATTAGATTATAAACTTGAAGATGGATATATGGTAAAATATTTTAAATAATTAATAAAAATATATGCCTAAAAAAAATAAAAAGCGCTCTAAATTAATTGACAGAACAATGGAAATAATTGCTATGTGTATTATACTGGATTCAGTAATTCTCTTTATTCATCTTCTCTGGCCAAAAGATTTCATACTTCCTATTGCTCTGATAATAATTGCTATCGTTGATATATTAATAATCTTATTTGGAGAAAAAATATTTGGATTTTTGATAGAAATTATTTCACCTTTTTAAATCTTTTTCCTATCAACTTCCGATGATAGGAAATTGCGAAACGATGAACTTCGCCCATTATTCGACCGATCAGATTTTCATCGTTGCAGAGACGCGATAAATCGCCGTCTCTACGGCAATTTGCGAAATATAGATCCAACTTCTTCCTCGTCGGTCCTTTGGCGACGGCAACAATTGGAATTTTTAACCCTAAACTATCCAAAAGTCTTTTCGCCATTGCCAGATGCCCTTTCCCGCCATCCAAAAAAATAAGGTCTGGCTTTTGCCAATCATTCCCGAATCTTCTTTCCAAAACTTCTCGCATCATCGCAACATCATCAACCCCCCGAACAGATTTTATTTTGAATTTCCGATAACCAGATTTTTCTGGTTCATAGTTCTTAAAAACAACCATCGCGCCGACTGCATATGCGCCGGAGATATTGGAAATATCGAACGCTTCAATTCTAATGTTTTTTAATTTATCGTCCACAATTGACTCTTCCCTCTGCAAAAACGCAATATCCTGAATGTGCTGCAAAGCAAAAATTTTATTTCTCATCTCTCCGGCCTTTTCAAACTCCCGCTTAGCAGAATATTCTTTCATCTCTTTTTCCATCTTTTTAAGCAAACTTTTTTTCTTGCCTTCCAAGATCATTCTAATGCCTCGAATGTTTCTCTGATAATCTCTTTTGTTTATCTTCCCTGCGTATGGTCCCGGACAAAGACCTATCTGAAAATCAAGACAGCCTTTTTCCGTTTTTTGTTTCAGGGAATGAAACGGGAATATTTTTCTGATAATTTTCAACGCAATTTGCATTTGTTTTTTGGAAGTGTATGGACCGTAAACCTTTGCGACACTACCACCCTTGAAAGCGACATTATATAATGTCGCTTTCAAGGGTGGTACATTTAAATCGCTTGATATTTGATATTTTTCTAATTCTGTCGCTCTCAAGATCAAAATTCGCGAAAATTCTTCTTTTGTAATTACAAAATACGAAAAACTCTTATCATCTTTTTCCTTAATATTATATTTCGGCTGATGTTTCTTGATCAAATTTGCTTCCAAAATAAGCGCTTCTAGAACAGTATCAGTCTTCTTAATTTCAATCTTTTCAATCCGAGAGATCATTTTTTCAATCCGATAATTATGCGCGCCGGAAAAATAAGAGCTAATTCTGTTTTTTAAAGATGTCGCTTTCCCGATATAAAGAATCTTTTTATCTTTATCACGAAAAATATAAACACCGGGTTTTTGGGGAAGATTCTTGAGTTGGGTTTGGATTGACATATTGAAAATTTTAGTTTATATTATCTATAGTTCAAATTTTCTGGACTATTTAAAGAATTTGGAGGAATATTCATCACAACAAAAAATGATAAATTAGAAGAATTATTCGAACTATTACAAACAAAAAATGCCATCACAAATACAATGAAACAGATGGCCGGAATAGCGCTAGAACCACTAATAGACGAAGAGATACAATCTGAGGCGTGCGGGAACACATCTATAAGAGATCTTGAAGAAATTTTTGAAAAAGTTAACCCAAGAATAGCTAATCTTGTAAATAACTATTCCAAAAAAGTGGAGGAGAAAATAGGACAAATTATCTCAAAAATTTCTGAAATGTTTGATAAAAAGCTCACAGAAGATGACCTAAAATCAATCATAATATTTTATTCTTCTCCCACCGGGCAAAAAATGTTTGGACTTGAGTCCGCTTTTCAACAAAAAATCAAAGAACTGATTGAAGGAAGTGTTATGGAGATCGTAATAGAAATGACTCAAGAAAGAAGAGAGAAAAAAACAAAACAGGTGTCTATAGAATGGACTAAATAGCAATAATATTGACGAAACTTGTGGAAATTGGTTTTAAACTGATTTTCCACTTTTTTATTTTAGCAAAAAGCATTTTTCATCCCAACTTCTCCTTCAAATACTTCCCCGTCCAGCTTTTCTCGTTTCTCACCACTTCTTCCGGCGTTCCCTGGGCAACAACTTGCCCTCCTTTGTTTCCTCCTTCCGGTCCGAGGTCAATGATATAATCAGCCGTTTTGATGACATCTAAATTATGTTCAATTACAACAACTGAATTTCCTTTTTCAACCAAGCGATGGAGAACTTTCAACAATTGTTTCACGTCCTCAAAATGCAGTCCCGTGGTCGGCTCGTCAAGAAGATAGAAAGTTCTCGTGGGCATTCTTTTTCCAAGTTCATTGGACAGTTTCACTCTTTGCGCTTCTCCGCCGGAAAGGGTGGTCGCGGCTTGGCCAAGCTCAAGATAGCCCAAGCCAACCTCTTCCAAAACTTTCAGCTTGTCGGCAATTTGAGGAATATCTTTGAAAAATTTATGAGCTGTTTCCACGGTCATTGCCAGCACCTCGGCGATATTTTTCTTTTTATAGTGCACTTCCAATGTCTCACGGTCAAATCTTTTTCCTTTACAAATATCACACTCTACGAAAACAGTGGGAAGAAAATGCATTTCTATCGCCAATTGCCCGTGCCCCTTGCAATGCTCGCATCGTCCGCCCGGAACATTGAAACTGAATCTTCTTGGCTTGTAATTCCGAAAACGCGCTTCAACAGTGGCTGCGAAAAGCTCGCGGATATCCGTAAAAACTCCTGTATAAGTCGCGGGATTGCTTCGTGGCGTCCGACCGATCGGCGCTTGATTAATGAGAACCGCGCGGCTTAAATATTCCAAGCCTTTGATCTCTTTGAATTTACCCTTTTTCAGATCAGCGCTGTTCAAACGATTAGCCAAGTGCGTATAAACTACATCATAGGCAAACGAACTTTTTCCTGATCCGGAAACACCCGTAACGCAAACAAATCTTCGCAAAGGAATCTTAACGCTGAGATTTTTTAGATTATTTTCGTGAGCGCTGACAATTTCCAAACAATCTTTATTGCTAACTTTTCTTTTTTCCGGAAGAAGAATCTTTTTTTCTCCCCGCAAATAAGCGCAGGTCAAAGATCTTTTATTATCAAATATTTTCGGAGTCG
>JAGLOZ010000060.1 GCA_023137595.1 Minisyncoccota bacterium
TGCTATGTATTTATAAAGAGGTTTGCATATTGCTTTTGCTCCAGCTCGAGCGCAAGCAAGAGAAACTCCCAAAATCGCGTTTGCGCCCAAGTTTGACTTGTTTTCAGTCCCATCAAGATCAATCATAATTCTATCTATTCTCTTCTGATCAGTTACAATCTCGCCTTTTAATGCTTTATTTATTTTTGTATTAATATTCTGACAAGCTTTCAGGACTCCCTTGCCGTTATACCTGTTCAAATCTCCATCGCGCAATTCCAAAGCTTCAAATTCTCCCGTTGAAGCTCCAGACGGCACAGCCGCAAGCGCGCTCATATTATTCTCCAAAATAATTTTAACTCTGACAGTAGGATTCCCACGAGAATCAAGAATTTCTAAAGCTTGAATCTTTTTTATTTTATTTGGCATTATCATTTTTTTATTATTATTTAATAGAATAAATTTTTTCCACTTCTATTCTTGTGGGATAAGGAAGCACCACACCTTTTTCATCCAGCATACATTGTTCATTGTTCATTCCGCAAAGCTGTCCTCCTTTTCTGACTATGCCAATTACTTTATACCGCTCACCTTCTTTCATACCCTTTGAATTATCAATCATTATTTCGCCAGCCCATTGATATTTAACTTCCCTGTTTTCTATCTCACTTAAAAAATGAGCTTTTGATGTTATAAACGTGCCTATAACAGAAACCTTTTTGCCATCACAATTCTCCAAAATTCTATCTTCGCAAAAATCATTTTTATCGCCTGTTACCTCAAACTCATTTGAATAAAAAACTTCGGAACTTCTGCATGTGTCATAGCCAGGCTTTCCACAATTATAATACATGCTAACAACAGATCTATAAATACCTTTACCTGATTGCGGCAAATCTATTTCACATTTGATAACGTTATCTTTTTTATCAAAAGCATGCTCGTTATAGATATTATTGCTCATAATTTTGTTTTCTGCGACCCATTTTCCGTTTACTTTTTTCTCAAAATTATTCAAGAATTCACAAGGCTCAAAATATACAGGCTCGCCTGAATTATTCTTCACAATTAGAACA
This sequence comes from Minisyncoccota bacterium, assembly GCA_023137595.1. Lineage (GTDB taxonomy): Bacteria > Patescibacteriota > Minisyncoccia > JAHIHE01 > JAGLIN01 > JAGLOZ01. Next base: position 1,056 of record JAGLOZ010000060.1, read on the forward strand.
ATCTCGTCATTCAAGCCATAAATATTCTTATCAGTTAATATTCTTACATCTTTACTGTCTTTTATGATTTTATTTGTAAAGTTAGACTCGTTTTTGTTTAAAACAGAAAGAACAAAAAATGAAAAAATTGGAATAAGGATTATCATTAGAATTACTTCAAAATAAATATTCTCACACAGGCACTTTTGCCGCTTCTTTTTTTGCTGTATTTTTTTTGTTATTTTTGTTTTGTTTGTTTGCTTTTTCATAATATTTTTTATGAATTAATTTTTATATGCAAATTTTTTTTATTTGTTGTTTGTATTTATTACAAAAATTGAGCCATTAAGGACATAGATATAAAGCGCGGATAAATGCTCTACCCGGCTTTAACTGAGTGTCTATGAGGTTTTAACCTCATAGACCGTGGCTAAAGCGCCGTAGAAAATATGGATTCAAATCCACTTTATTTTAGATCACTCCAACGCCTCCAGCCCCGGCAGTTTCTTTCCCGCTAAAAATTCCAGCATTGCTCCGCCGCCAGTGCAGACATAATCAACGTTACCGATGCACCCAAATTGGTCAAGAGCCGCAATCGTGTCTCCTCCTCCTATTATAGTGTATCCTTTTGATTTTACAACCGCTTCAGCAATTTCTCTAGTTCCAAAAGCAAAATCTTCTTTCTCAAACATTCCCATCGGACCGTTCCAAATAACAGTTTTGGAGTCACGAATTATTTTTGAATATAGCTTTCCGGTTTCAGGACCGATATCTAAAATTTTATTATCGCCAATTTTTCCTACTGCCCGCAAGTCAACTTCTTTTTTTTGGGAATTACAGACAGCCGCATCAACAGGAACATACAGCTTATTGCTTGCAAGATCTATTTTTCTTACCTCCTTGATATCTATGCCGTCTATTAAGGATTTTCCAGTATCAATTCCTTTTGCTTTTAATATTACATTTGCCACAATTCCGCCAACTAAAATATGATCAAATTTATCAATCAAATACTCTATAACGGGCACCTTTGTTTTCATTTTTGCCCCGCCCACTATAATAGTTGCCGGTTTTTTGGGATTGTTTATTGCCTTTGATAATATTTCTACTTCTTTTTCTAAAAGTAATCCCGCATATGACGGCAAAAATTTCGTAATTGCGTGGACAGAAGCGTGTTTTCTATGAGAAACTGAAAAAGCGTTGTTTACATAAATATCAGCAAGCCCAGCCAATTCTTTGGCAAATTCTTCATTATTTTCTTTTTCTTCTTTATAAAATCTTAGATTTTCCAATAAAACAATTTCTCCAGCTCGCATTTCCTCAACAGCTCTTTTTGCTCCGTCACCGATACAATCATCAATAAATTTTATCTCACGGTTTAATAATCCCTCTAATCTATCCGCTACGGGCTTTAAACTATATTTAGCTATATTGTCATTCCTGTGAAGGCGAGAATCCACTGTTGTATCAAGTATAAATTTTCGATTTGCATCTGGTCTTCCAAGATGAGAAATCAAAATAATCTTCGCTTCTTTTTCCAGTAAATATTCTATCATCGGCAATGCCGCTCTAATTCTCCAATCTTCTTTTTCATCAACGATCCCATCATCTCTGACAGGCACATTAAAATCAACTCTCACGAGAACTTTCTTGTTTTTTAGATTTTTAATTTTTCTTATTGTTTTCATGAGATTTATTAGAATTATTTTTTTTCTTAATTTTTTTACCTATTTTAAATAGCATTAAATATTCTTTACTATACGGCTTCCATTTAACGGTGCCAATTTTAAACTCTTTCATTAACGGAAATTCATCAATATTCCAATCAAATCCATCCTCAAATAGTTTACAAGGAAATTCCTTACACGAAAAACAACACTTTTTATTTTTAGACTTTGCGCATTCAGAGATCTTACACCCTTTGAGTTTCAAGCATCCGGGACAAAACTTATCCCTATAAGAAGGACATTCAGAACAACAAATTCCACAATAACTAATAAGAGTATTTTTCATTTTTTCTATTGATTTAACAAAAATAATTTAACATTTGTTGTCATCCTGAACTTGTTTCAGGATCTTTTGCATTGTAAATATTGTCTAAATTTATTTCATAATACCAAATGTAATAAACAGTAGATTCTGAAATAAATTCAGAATGACATTATTACATTGATAATTCATTTTTTTATCTGTGTTATTCCGCGCCTTTAGTCAGCGTTCGTCTGTGTGCTATTTATAGAACCTTAAACTCAATCTCCTCCCCATCCTCATCCTTCAACTCCCCCCAAACAAAAAACACTTCCACTTTTGAATATTTTTCTAGAATTATCTCTTTTGATTTTTTCATATCTTTCAGCTGTTTTTCTTTTTCTTCTTCTGGCGAACCAAATTTATAATCCAGCGCGTAAGCACCGCAATCACTGTGATGGAAAATAATAATTTTTTCTACTTGATGCAAATCAACAGAAACGCCAATATGTTTTAGAAAATTGGTTTTTATTTCCTTGCCACCGTCAATAAGATCTTTGCTTGCTCCGGCTAGAGAAATTACATCAAATCCACCATCAAATAAATCCGACTCGGCAATCCATTTTCTCACTTCTTTATTCAACCGAAAATCCATACAGCGGATTAATAGATTTTTACATGTATGTGACATAAAATTATAAATTTAAAAATAACTCAAAGGAATAAATTTAACTTCTGTGTTTTTTATTTTCTCCTCTCTTAAATAATTCAGTCTTTAACTCAAACTTATCAATAAAACTTTACAAACTTTTACTATTCTTTTGAAAGTATATTTCATTTCAATACAATTTTAGCAGGGTTATTATATTATATCAAATTATTTAATTTCCTCTTTCTCTGTCAATTTGAAAATAAAAAATAATTGATCAACCGCAATCTTCAGGACAATTACATTTGTCTTCTCCAAAATTATTTATTGTTTCGCAAATCCCATTTCCGCAAGGCATACAAGTTAGAAACAATCCATTTACGCTTATAAGCCGCTCACATTTACCATTTTCAATCTCATAGGGAAATAACCCCTTTGACCCTTCACAACAAACATCTGGCAGATTTTTATTGGTTCCTGCTGGAAAATTTATAAGTTCGCCTTCTTTGGCGCATTCCTTTTTCTCACAAACCTCCTGACATTCTTCTAGAGTTTCAAAAGGCGATTCGATTGAATGACCTCTAATTATTTTTTTAACACATTTTTCTATATCCGAACTAAATTCATATCCTATATCTGACACTGAAAATTTACTGAAACCAACATCTTTTACTTCCTCTCCACACCTTGAATCAAGCGCTGATTTTTCTTTGATCGTGAATTCGTTGGAATAGATTGTCTCATAATTCTCGGGGTCAGGAAAACCTATTTTTATACTTTTGATTCTATACTTTCCAGATTGAACTTGATTTGAAATTTCTTTAGACGAAGGAGTAAAACCGTCGCTACACCAAGATTCTTGCTGATTCCATTCATATTCCAACTTATCTTTCGATTTTATAAAAGTCCATCCTAACATATCACAGTATGCGCCGCATGGACACACAACTTGTTCTATTTCTATCCAACTATTCTTTTCAAATCTTTCAATAAAATAAGCTGGGGAATTTATCATTTTTTGTTCTTCATCTGAATTATTTTCAATCGTTATTTTCACTGTTTCTCCTGTTTCATATTCCATTCTATTCGTCGTAATACTCACATCTTCAACCAATTCTTCTTTAACCTTCTCGCATTTCCCATTACTGCAAACGCAAATATGCTGAGGTTTTTCTAGACATCGCTCACAAAAAATATTATCATCAACCATTCTCTTAAATCGCTCCTCTTCTATTTTTTTAGCCTCTTCTAACGGAAGACATTTATATTCTTCTACTGAAGTATCACAAGGAAGACATATGTTAGAACCCGTATAAGCAAGCTTACAATCAGTATCAATTTCACATTGAGTTTCAATAACAGGATTTGTAATCGGCAAATCTGTTTTATCTGGTGAAATTATTGTATATTTTACAATAATATATCCGCCGCCGATAATAATTACTCCCATTCCCGTGAATAATAAAATCGCTAAAATCGTTTTGACGGTCATTAAAGAAAAAGGTTCTTTTTTAGAAGATCGTTTTTGATTTTTGTTTTGCCCTGAATTTTGACTTAGGTTTTTTGTTTGTTTTAGCATAAAATTTGATTAAAAAATAAATTAGTTTTGATAACATATTTTTACAGGTTGAAACCTGAAATCCAAATTTGGAGTTCACTCTTTAGAGTGTAAATTGAAATTCCTTAGCATTTAATTTATAACTATTTTATTCTGTAAACCCAAATCCCATTATCAAGCATAATTCTTTCAAGAGAATAAATCTTTTTTAGCATATCTAAATAAGGATAATCTCCTTCATAAGCAAACCAGCCCGTATTGGAATAATTATTATGTATCTGATCCCAGACGGCTGTTCTATCCAAAACCCAGCCGGAAGACTCTTGATACAAAAAATCCGGACCGGCGCTTTTGTTTTGAGGATAATAAATAATCGCGTACTCCCCTTCTACATAAACTTTATAAGGAATATCAAATTTTTTCGCGGTGTTTTTATACTGCGGGGAATAAAGAATTTCTTTCCCCTTTTTTCTCCACTCTAGATCAAACAAAGGCAAACCATAACAATACATTCCTTTTGACAAAAGTTCCAATTCCAGCTTATATGCTTTTTCCGGAGTTTCCTGAGGAATATATTTTTGTTTCAACTCTTCGTAGGAAATTTCAGAAGGTGTGTTATTTTTTTGAAAAGTTTTTGGCGATACTGGCGATTGATATGTTTTAAGATCTATCTCTTTATTTTTATGATCGTCAAAAATTAAAAGTCCCAAAAGACTTACTATTGTGATTGCTAAAATTATAAATAAAAATCTTATTTTATTCATTTGAATACAGAAAAAAATCGGGGTTGAATGTGTTTAATTTTCTATTGTGTTCTTAAAATCAGTCCATTTTTTATACAATATTTCATGACTATTCTCATCTTTCAGCCATGCTTGTCCCCAAAGTCTTTCGTGAAAATTAATCGCATCTCCCAGTGGAATATGTAAATCAGCTTTTGCTAGCGTTATAGCTGAATCAGCCAAAAATGAACTCAGAGTATTTCTATCTTCTGCACGATGAGTATTAATAGTTAAAATAGCCATGATATATTCTGCTAATTTTTTCTTGTTCATATAAATATATAAATTAAAAGGATTAATTTTCTGTAGCTAAATATGCGCTGTTGTGTGGTGTAAATTTCTAAAATTGCCTTCCATATTTATCCATGACTTCATTTTTTGATAATAACTCTAATTGTGGAGGACCTCCTCCATGCATATGGCTATCAGAATATATACGCTCCCAAAACTTATTTGTTAATTTTTCTTTGAATAAAGTAACCCATCCTTCTTCTCTATCCCCAACTTTTTCTAAATCATTTTCAATCATATTGTCTATTATTTCACAATTAGAATCACCCACAATTTTACCGTCAATTTTTACCCAGTTTCCTTTAATAATTTTAGACATATAAGTAACTTTAAAATTTATTTGCATAGCAAACCATATCCTAACTTATTATTATTTTAACTTAAACGTAAATCTCTTTTTATAGCAAAGAACACAAGGTATAATTTATTGCAAAGGACAGTCTTTTTGGGTTGTATATTCAAAAGAATCATCTGAAAAAATATATTCAGTTAATTTATTAAACTCGCTAAAGAACTGTCTTTATTATAACACAAACTTTTATCTCACCACAAAATCACTTTTGCCCAAGATACGTTTGACCGCAATTTTTCTTGAAAATGTTATCATTTTCCAACAATTCGCATGGCTCGTAAGATTCAAGTAAATTAGCAATATTATTAACACACTTGCCTCTTTCATAAGGATCATCAATAGTTATGCATAAATTAAAATCTCTATTAGCTACAGCCACCTTTTCCAAGCAATGTTTTTTATAGCTGCTATCTCCCATTAGATCACAATGATTTTCTTTTGTTTTTACAGAAACATTATATTCGCAAACATCCCCAAGAGTCTCAATATTAATTATCCCGCATAATTCAATATTTCCTTCTTGCTCTGCGCGGATAGCAAAACAAATATTTTTGTTTGTAGTGTCGTCTAACTTTTCACAACTATTTTCAAGATAATTTTTCTTTTCCTCAGTTAATATTTTTTGATAACAGCTGAATTTTAACCAATCTTCAACTATGTTCTCGCAAAGAATTGGGTTATTTTTTCCCATTTCCTGATAGCACATATCTTTGAAATATTGATTCTCTTTTGCTGGTATTGTTTTGGGAATTTCTTCGCAAAGCGTATAATCATTCGTTTTTTTCGCCAAATCAATAAAGCACCAGGGATCCTTGCTTTTTTGGCATAATGATGAATCACTTTCGTCTAAAGCTAACTGCTTATAACAAGATCCTTGGAAAATATCATTGCTTATTTTCTCACAGATAGCTATTGAGGGATCTATTTTCATCATATCTAACAAGCAAGTATCTTTAGCCATGTCATCTCTGCGATAATCACAAATATCAGGATCGTTTAACTTTTTAGCAAAAAGATGAAAGCATAAATTTACACTGCTTTCACTTTCAAAACTCTCGCAAATTAAATAATTTTCGTTTCCTTCTATAATTTTTTCAAAACATTGAACTTTATAAGATTTATGCTCAGAGCTAATGGATTCACATAAATTATAATCCCCGGTTAATTTTATTTGGCACATCAGATTATCAAAGTCTTTATCTAGAATATTATAATAAGACGAAAGCTCGCTTCTGAAATCACAATAACTTAAAGCCTTTTTTGATAATAATTCAAATTTAAGATTAGTTCTGTTGTAAGTATATTTTGAAAGATTCTCTATTTGCATTTGGGTTAATTTTTTTGACGCTCTAACTGCTTCTTTGATCAAATCTCTGGAAAAAACAATTTTATCTCCAGTATAATAATATTCTTTCTTTTCTGTCTTATCTTTAATATAGTCCTCAATGAAAACTCTTTGTCCTAAATTTAATAAACCACTAAATTCTTCCTGTTCTTCAAAAGTTATATTTAATAAAAATTCATTCAATGCCTGCTCGGCAAGATGAGTCAAGCCATATCCTTGTTTTACTGTTATGACAATAGGATCTTTAACGTCCTTATCTTGATGATCATTTTCCG
>JAGLOZ010000061.1 GCA_023137595.1 Minisyncoccota bacterium
TCTCTCTCCTGTCAAAATTGCCGGTTTTTGTCTTAATTATCAAATTCTCTCCTTCTTTTATAAAAAGTGGCACATTCATTTTCATTCCAGTTTCAAGTGTAACTGTTTTTGATCCGCCTTGCGCGGTGTCGCCTTTTACCCCCGGGGGAGAATCAATGACTTTCAAACTGACTTCAGCGGGAAGAATGATGTCAATCGGCTTGTCATTAAATTTTTTTATTCTGACGACAATTTCTTCTTTGAGATAATTCATGGCATCGCCAAGCTGTTTCTCTTCAAGAGAAAATTGGTCATAAGTTTCTTGGTCCATAAAATGAAATTCTTTACCGTCTTTGTAGAGAAATTGCGCTCTTGACTCTTCAAGAGATACTTCCTCAACTGGAGCAGAAGATTGAAAGTTCTTTTCCAAAACCTTCTTGGTTAAAAGATTTTTCATATTGACGGTTGCCATAGCCTTGTTTTGCTGTTTAGCTCGAAAAGATCGATCAAGAACTTCGTACGGCTCTCCTTCAACTAAGATCACAGAACCCTTTTTTATTTCACGAAATGTTATTGTTGGCATTTTTTGAAAATTAAATTAATTATTACCTTTCTAGTATATTTGCATTTTTTATTTTTGGCAAGGAGAAATCATATAAACATTTAAGCATTTTAACATACTAACAATCTTAACTAAAATTTATTTTTTAGTAAATAAAAAAACAGACCAGCGAAAGTTCTTAACAATAAGTAGGACTGATCAGGGAAGGCGGATGTCATATTTGGTCCAGACTTCTCTATTTTTTTTATTTCTTTAAAAATTTGCGTTTAAGTGACAAAAGGAATAAAATTAGAGCAGAGGTACTTTTAACTTTTAATACAAAAACATGGCAAAAAAAATAGAAATTAAATCTTTAACAAAAAAAGACATAGAAGAATTATCTAAAAGAAAAGAAGGAGAAGGTATCGCGTTTAGCCTTTATCTTGGCGTAAAAGCTGGGCGCAATTTTGTGTCGGAAGCCAATTCTGTTATAACTAATGAGGTCAAAAAAGTAGAAGCGAGTGGCGTTCATTCTAAAAGTGAAAAGAAAAAAATTTCAGAAACAGCCGGTAAAATGAAAGAAGAAATCAGGTTTTTAAAGCTTCCCGACGAAACAAGGAGTATTATTGTGTTTTGCAATACGAAAAGGAAGAGCAGAATTTATCACATCCCTATTTATATTCCTTCAAAGCTTGTTATTGAAAACGATTTTTATATTCATCCTCTTGTGAAAACATTGGAAAAATATCCTCGATATGTCGTAGTTTTCCTAGAAAGAGATAAAGCAAGGTTTTTTAGCATTTTTCTTGGTGAGATTGAGGAAATCTCGGAGATTATGTTTAGCGATGTCCCGCAAAGAATCAATGCGGCTCGTGCCGAGTGGAAAGGATTGAGAGAGACAAAAATTCAAGGGCATATTCAGGATCATTTGCACAGGCATTTGAAAAAAGTATCTGAAAAAACATCAGACTATTTTAGAAAAAACAAATTTAATTATCTCGTTCTTGGAGCTCATAGGGAGTTGGTGGAAAAATTCAAAGAAGTTCTGGATAAAAAATCATTAAAAAAACTTATTGGCTCATATCATATCAGGACAGGTTATGACCTAAATCGCATCAAAGAAAAAAGCAAAGAGGTTATAAGTGAGCACGAAAAGCAAGCTGAGGTGGAAACGATTAAAAACTTGTTCAACAGATCAAACAAAGAAAAAAGATCAGCTACAATTGAAATCAATTCTGTTCTGGAAAATTTTTACTTGCATAATATTGATGTGCTTGTGATAGGCAAAGACTATAAAGAAGCGGGATATGTTTGTCCCGAATGCCATTATATTTCTCCATATATGAAATCTTGTTTAAAATGCAAAAGTAAAATGTTGAAAACCAGCGATATGGTTGATGAAATCATTGAAGAGGCTGTAATAAATAAAATAAAAATAAAGCACCTGTTTCATTTTCACAAAGAATTTGATAAATTCGGAATCGGCGCGTTTCTGCGATCGGAGGTCTGAAAACAAGTATGAGCCGGAAAAACCCATTCCATTCATTTACAAATCCTAATAATCTGATATACTGATAATATTGAAAAACATAAAAAAATAAAAATAAAAAACATGGAAGAGTCAAAACAAAACAAGATCGTTCTTTTGCGTCAAATGATCGAGAATGCGGAAAGAAATATTGTTGCGGCAAAGCAGATTTTATCGCAAATTGACGACAGTCCCAGAAAGAAATCAATTGATTTTGGAGCAAGTCAAATAATAGAAGGCGCTTTTGACGGAGAAAAAATGACCGGTCTTGATGGAAAAAATTATCCAATTCCTGTCAATTATGCCAGTAAATCAAAGCTTATTGAAGGAGATCTGTTAAAACTCACTATTACGGAAGATGGTTCGTTTGTTTACAAGCAAATAAGTCCGGCAGATAGAAGGAAAATAATCGGAGTTATTATGAAGGATTCTAATGGAAAATTTTATGTTTCTTCAGAAGGAAGAAAGTATAATGTTCTTTTAGCTTCACTTACATACTTTAAAGCCAAAGAAGGCGATGAAGTAACCATAGTCGTTCCTAAAGAAAAAATTTCGAAATGGGCGGCGATTGAAGCAGTTATGGAAGATTCTCAGGGAAGCAAGGTTCTTGATGTTGAAAATGATGAAGGATCTATAGAAGATAATAATATAGAGCAAGAAGAACAAGCAGAGGATAGTTCTGAAGGAAAAAATATAGAACATGAAGAAGCGGATAAAAATGAACTTATAGAAGATGAGTGGACACCTGATATTGAGGAAATGAAAAAAGAAGCGCAGTTTGATAAAAGGGAAGATGAGAATAGCGACATTTCTGATGATTTGTCATAGCGACTCTTTTGTTTATTTATAAAATAGTAGTTAAAATATAAGCTTTTTATAAGCTTTGTTTTAATGTTTGGCATGTTAAAA
>JAGLOZ010000062.1 GCA_023137595.1 Minisyncoccota bacterium
GGCGGGGAAGTCGTCTAACGCAAAATGTATAACGTATAACGAAATATATTGTTAATTATTGTCATTGCGAGGCGATAGCCGTGGCAATCTCAAATTTAACCTCAACTAATTTCGTTTATATTATTATAAGTTTAGTTTCGTTTTCTGATGCTATGTTATTGGTTATGTGTTATAAGCTATAGGTTAATTTATTCGGGGATCGTCTAACGGTAGGACGGCAGGTTTTGATCCTGTTGATCGGGGTTCGAATCCCTGTCCCCGAACAAAAAACGAAAATGTGCTTTTAGAGCGTTTTTTTGTTTGTGGACGGTGGATTCGAACATCTTACTTCTTTGGCTCCGAGGGGCCTTCGAATCCCTGTCCCCGAGCAAATAAAATATCTGCCAATATTAGTGGTTATATCATATATTAAATAAAAGCTCTAAATAAAAAAGTTAATTATTTATGTTAGAGCTTTTTGGGTTTATCAATAATTTATTTGCAGGCTTGATATGCCTGCCAATATTTTGAGTTGGACTCCCTATCTAATTTAGTTGGTTTTTCTATATTTCTCATTTTTATTTTTGCATCTGGAGATAATATTGCTAATTCTTTACCAAATTTACAAGCTATCTCTTCTCGAACCTCTTTTGTGCTCGTATGAATTATTATTTCAAGAACTTCTATACCAGTCATATCACTTAAAGCGGTCATCTACGTTTCCCTCCTTTTTATAGTCAAATCTTTTGACTTTCGAATATATCATATATTTGTTAAAGTGTCAATACTTATTTTTTAAATTACTTATTTTTTGCTAAAAAAGGTTCCAACATCGTCCCACAACCAGAGCTAGTGAGATAATTGTTTATTTCAAGGAGGTTATCTATGTCATAAAAGTTGATTAGAATCTTTTTATTTTTTTAGGAGACAATAATTGACAAAAGGATATATAAAAGAACTTCTAAAAAAACGGATTTGGAGAAATAAAATTAATTTAAACATAATTAACAGATCAAACCATATGGAAGCAACATCAATAGTTAGAGATCTATTTTATAATCCACGGTCAAAAAACTTTCTTCGTGTTAATAATTTCTTTGCTTTTTTAACAATTGTTTCAATTTTGTTTATTGTTCTGGAAACTGTCGTATCTTTGATGGTATATGAAAGAATGTTTCAGATAATTGAATATATAACAGTTTTCTTTTTTACATTAGAATATCTGGGACGGCTTTTTACCGCGCCAAGTAAAATAAAATATATGACAAGTTTTTTTGGGATAGTTGATCTTGTAGCGATTGTCCCAACTTTTCTTGGTCTTACTAACTTGTCATTTTTGAAAGCAGCTCGCTCAGTTCGTATCCTTCGTTTTCTTCGGATGGTCCGTTTAGTTAAAATGGTGCGTGTTAAAAGCGGCGCTAGTAATATACAACATGATGTAGACAAATTAACATCGCAGATCTATCTTTTTGCGCTCTTTTCTTCCATATTATTGTTTGGTACTCTGATTTATTTTGTTGAGGGAACTAATCCGGCATTTGCCAATATTCCGTTGGGAATGCTCTGGGCGGCCAAGTTAACCCTTGGTGGCATTTCACAAACGTTACCCGAAACGGTGTGGGGAGAGATTATATCGGTCGGGGCTCGTTTTGTGGGACTTCTGTTATTTGGATTTTTGATACACATTGTGGGGAAATTTTTTGAAAAAATACTATTAGGTGCAACCTTGGAAGAATAATTATTTTATAAATCAAAAACAGATTTTTTTAATTTGTCATCAGGTAAACAAAAAAGAATAAAAAACAAGACAAAAAGAGATGCTAATACGGAGCAGTCTAATTTAGTCAGAAGATATAAAAGTAAGTTTGGAAAACTAAAAACAGATGAATACAAGACTTAAAATTGTTGCTAGTTTTGTTATAATTAGATACTAAGAGTAGGCTTAGAGCCTATTCTTGTTTTTTATCAAAAACGTTCCAACATCGTCCTACGACCCGAACAAAAAACAAAAATACGCTTTTAGAGCGTATTTTGTATTTTCTGATGCATATCTTTGACTAGTGATTGTATTGCGTTCTGAAAAGTGCTACTATATAAGTGCACATTTTGATTTTTTATGAGATGTCGTCATGAATATTTAATGGCAGGGATTATCGATCAGTGACAATGGATGTATAGATCTTTCATATAGTCCTATTCCTTATTATCGCAAAGAACCAAAACATTTTTGTTTTCTGCAATTGTTAACATCGAAAAATGCTTTCATGATAATTATTTAATCTAAATCGGAGTCAGAGACGTTGCAAGAGTTGTAATTTTAAATATTTTTACAAGCTGTTTATATGTCAACGAATAAGAAAATTCTTATTATTGAAGATGAAAAAGCCATAGCGCAGGCGCTTGAGTTGAAGCTTGTGCATGAAGGATTTGAAGCGAAGGCGGTATTCAATGGAGAGGAGGGGATTAGACTTCTGCAAAATGAAACCTACGCGCTCGTTCTTCTTGATTTGATGATGCCCAAAATGGACGGGTTTATGGTTCTCAAGATCATGAATGAGAAAAAGATACAAACCCCTGTCGCAGTTCTTTCCAACTTGAGCCAGGACGAAGAGATAAATCGCGCAAAAGCGCTTGGAGTAAAGGAGTTTTTTGTTAAATCCAATATGACGATCGCAGCTATTGTCGAATGGGTGGCTCGTTTTTTGGCATAGCCATTTTTCAGATCGATGATCTAATAATAAAGCAGACCTTTATAGATAAAAAATATATTTCTGATAAAGATCAAAAATATGACTTATAAAAATAAAAAAGATACAGAAATAAAGGATGAATTTGTGCATCTCTCTTCTTTTTTCAAATTGATCCCGAACCCTATTTTGGAAATTGACTTAAAGGGAAATATTATTTATGCGAACCGGGCCGCGCGATCACTAGTTTTGAAAATGAAAAAAATAGAGAGGAAACATCCTTTTTTAAGGGGACTTGATTCTTGCGTGAAGAAATTACGAAAATCAAAAAATAAATATTTTGAGCGGGAAATAGAAGCGGGCGGTCGCTGGTATATGCAAAGCATTTTATTGGATGACTCAAACCATTTACGCGTTTTTTCCAGCGATATTACAGACTATAAATTAGCGAAAAATACTTTAAAAGAAAGTGAAGACAAATATCGTACAATGATTGAATATTCTAATGATATGATATGGACGTTGGATAAAAAAGGAAAATTTTTATTTTTTAATAAGCATGCAGAAGAAATAACGGGGTACAAGCTGAAAGATTGGATTGGTAAACCGTTCACTCGTCTGATCTCAAAAGAAGATCTTTCTCGTCTTGTTGACATGTTTAAAAAAACTTTGAGTGGAAAATCGACCCAATACGAAGTTACTATTTTCAGCAAAAATAAGCAAATGGTTTCGCTTCTGGTTAATAGTGCGCCGCTATTTTCAAACGGAGTGATCATAGGGACGATAAGTTTTGGTAAAAACATTACAGAATACAGAAAAACAGAAAAAGCGCTTAAAGAAAGTGAGGAAAAATACAGGGATCTATACGAAGAAGCGCCTGATGCATATTATTCAATTGGCACAAACGGAAGAATATTAAAGGCAAATAAGCGAGCGAGCGAGTTGTATGGATTGTCAAGCGAGAGTTTGGTTGGAAAGCTTATTTATAAATTGTATGCGGATACGCCTACCGGAAAGGTAAAGGCGAAAGAAATATTTAATAGATTTCTTTCGGGCAAGGAAATAAAAGGAGAAGAACTTGAAATGAGGCGAATTAATGGAAAAACCACATGGATATCTCTTTCGGTAAAGCCAATACGGGATGCAGACGGAAACATTATTGCGAGCCGTTCAATAGCTATTGATATCACGGAACGCAAAGAAGCGGAAAAAGCTCTCAAAAACAGTAATGATTTTTTGGAGAACTTGCTTGC
>JAGLOZ010000063.1 GCA_023137595.1 Minisyncoccota bacterium
TTTTGAATGTGATGTGCCCTCTCGCCTTTGCCTGCCGCAGAACATATTTTGCGATCAAGTGCATTTTTCTTCTATTGTCTTTTTCCATCCAAAAACTCTGCGGTAAATATTCAATGCTCATTAAATATTTTGGCTCAATATCGATCATATGCCTGTCTAGCACGCCTTTCCCGGATATTTCATATTCATATTTAAACTCTCCGACGACATCTTCGTGCCATCCTTCCCCTCTTGCATTTACGTTTTTGAGAGATTCCTCGTACATATAACTGCGCGCTTCCGGAGTAAGGTCATGATATCCGATATCAGCCGCCTCCATCCAGTCTCTGGGAAATATGGTTCCAAAACGATCACCGGAAGTTTTTTCCCATTCAAGCAAATGCTTGATCTCAATTTCTGTTTGCGTCCATATTTTTTCGATCAGATCTTTCTTTTTCCCAAAAATCTGAAAATCAAAATCTTTTTTATTGATCAAACTGATCTTTTTTATTTTATTGCAATTTATATCATTAGTGCTTGCTTTTATTGTAAAAGATATTTTTTTTGCATTAGCGTTTATTTTAAAACCCGCGAAAGGCCTTTTTATTTTTTTCGCTTCAACACCGCTATTAAATTCAAAAATTGTCTGGTAATATTTTTTCCCATACATTCTTTTAAATTTCAATACAGTTTTTCCATCCTTTTTTGTTCTTCTCGCAAAATGAGGAACAAGCCGATCATAGAGCCTTTCCCTAATTTGCAAAAAGGTTTCCGCGCTCATCTCTTCTCTCACGGTTCTCACATCATCCATCGCCGGATAATATAAATTGATTTTCTGGCTATTGAAATGTCCTTTAACATACAGAACATTGTCCTTGTCTTTTATTGAATTTATTGTAATTTTGTGCCTCGGCACATCGATCAGCCCGCAATAAAGATGATTATTCGGCCCGATAATCCGAAACTGCTCATAAGCGTCAAAATCCACATAATACCCGCCCGAGATCCAGAGGTTTTTGTTAATTCTCATATAAATATTTTTAAACTTGTATATTTATTAGAACTTCCTCGCTTTAACTTGTCATCCTGAACTTGATTCAGGATCTTCTATCTATAACAATCATTAAACCCATAAATCACAAAACATTTTGACTGAGGCGAAAATACCAATTATAATATCAAACAAAAAGATAATTGAATTTACGCTTTAGATGAAAGTTATTATTAAATAGGATAAATTAAAACTAAAACACTAAAGATTCTGAAACAAGTTCAGAATGACAGATTTTTTATAGATGAGTTAAAGTAAGAAAATCATATCTACATTATAGCATTAAAACCAAAATAAAAAAGCGCCTGCACAACAGAACATCACTGGAACGGATTTACAATCCGTTCCTTTTGTTTTGCAAAATCATAAATTTTATTTGCTTGGAAAACATTAAGAACTGTTTGCAAAACAGTTCTTGCAGAAAGTGTAAAATCTTTCAGCCTAAAATCATAAAATCTTATAAATACAACAAGTTCTACCTACGTACCAAACTTCTTTAAAATAATTTTTATAAAAGTTCCAGTCAATACCATTAGTTGCGCTTTTGGGAAAATCTCCCATTTGGTCATCAATAAGTAAAAAAATATCGCTCATATCCTTTTTTTGTCCTTCATATTTATTTACTTTTGTTTCAAAGGCTCTTGAAACTGGTTTCATGTCATGTCGATCTCGTATACTTGATATTATATTATCCCTAGTAGATTTACCTTTAAATTTTCTTGATATTTGATCTCGAAAATTTGCTGTACTACTAGAATCTGCAACCGTAACTTGAATTTTTAATTTATTTCTATTTTTAAACTTAACAAAAACATCTACTTCATCTTGTACTGGATTCTTTTCAATCACAACACCTTTTTCTTTTTCGTCATTTTTTTGACAGTAATATGGCAAAAAACGCTTTGCGCATTCTTTTTCTTCCTTGTCTTTATATTTGTTATGAGTCTTCATATATTTATCCTTAATTTGCGGGAACGGGCTTGCAACTCGTTTTTTTTGTTTCTAAATATCATAAATTTTATTTGCTTGGGAAAATAAGTTTATCAAGAATCCGTTGACTAGGAGTATTTTCTTCTATCTGTGTTTCCGTTAAATTCTTTTTTAAAGTTGGTTTTTTCTCTTGCACAATTTTCCATTTTAACCAAGTTTTTTTCATTTGCCGATTTATCATATATATTTTGTTTTTTCCTTCAGATATAAATGTAAGTTGCACATTTAAAAAGGCTTGATTATTACCAAATTTATGAGTTAAATTCTGAATTTCAAAACTTTTTATTTGTATATCGCTATTAAATTCATGTAAACCCTTACACCAATTTTCATCTCCACCACTATATAAATAATTATTAAATGAAGCGCAATCTCCAGTTAATAAATAGTCAAAAGCTGTTTCAAAATCTTTTCTAATAAAAAATTTACTGTTTATTCCTATGTCTATTAAAAATAGCCCAGCAAAAATAAAAACCAACACTGCTACACCCATACCAAGCATAAAAGGTTTATTTATGAAATTCTTCATACATTTCAAAATTAATTATTCAATTTTTATTATACAACAAACTTTTATCTTATTTCCTTATCATTAATCCTCAATATATAAATCCACAACATCTGAAGCAGTCATTGTGGTTTTTAATTCCCCCATTTTTATAATATTAGTATATCTTTTATTCATAATGTACAACATCTCAATACAAAAACCGAAACAAATACTATTGCAACGAATCTTGAATAGTTTTCTTATAGACGCGAATACAATGTCTGAATAATCTTCTTGGCCTGTTATTGTCAGCTTGGTCTAATGCTGAAAAATATGAAAGGCGATTTTTATTTTTAAAAAGTATTTAAATCGTTAGGTATATTTTTTCCAATATATACTTGAATTTTTTTAAAAGACAAACCGATGTTAATTTGTTCCGTTAAATAAAAAAATAGCTTATTTTTAACAGTTTTTCTTTCTATTTTAATCATAAAGTTAGGTATAATTTAATCTATTTTTATTGTATCGGAAAGTAAAAAGCAAAACAAGTTTATTTGCATTTTTATTTTTTTCCAATTCTTAACTTCAAATCAAAGCCTCTTCCTTTATTTCTTTTGATAAATAAAACCGACGCTTCTTGAAAAACCTTTTCAGGTCCGTCTTGAGAGTTGGCATAAGAATAAATTGGAGTGATAAACACGTCCGCTTCGCTAAGATCAAACTGCAAATTAATATTTTTAAAACCATCAGAAATTTTTAGACTTTTAATTTTGCTTAGTTTTATTTTTCTCTTCAAATCCATTTCTCTTTTTCCGCTATAAAGCTTTACATATCTCATTGATTCAAAAAATAGATTAAACTCTGTCGCAAAATTATATTTTTTCAATGCATCATCATTTTGGAAAGTATATTTCACACTCATTCCGGCATTCAAAGCTACGCTTATTTTTTTTGTAAATCCCAGGTCTTTGCCTTCGTATTTATAATTTAAATCTACTGATTCTTCTTTGGGTCTAAGCGAGGGCTTAGACTTACCCGAAGGAATAGAACTGCCTAAATTAACTTTATCAACATCCAAATCATAAACATCGCCAGAAAGTGTTTTGAATTTTTGCTGTTTGTTGAAATTGTCTAAAGTTATTTTTTTATCCAGCAAATGATCAACCAAAGAAACACGCTCATATTTGTCATAAATGAGCTCCCCTTTTTTGATTCGCTTTTCTTTTTTCTTTTTTCTGTTGCTCTCCTTGATCTTATTATGATATGATTCTTCTTTTCTTGTAATTGTATTTAATAGATTAAAATTCTTGTCTTTATAGCTCAATTCTAAAAGCGTTCCGCCTTTATTTGAAAAAGAACTGATCAGATGTTTATTTTTCACAATTACCTCCGGCATTCCGTCAAAGTCAAAATCAGCTTTCTCTACGATCAAAGAATTTTTGTCATATTTTTTGTCCAGTTCTTTTTCTGCTTTTATAAGGTTTTCATAAATTGCCCCTCTGATGTGCCCAAGATAGAATCCCCCAAACAGGCCATGCCAATATCCGCAATTGCATTGAGCTTTGTATAAATTTTTAAAAATTACTTTATCTTTCTGAAAAGATGCGCGTTTATGGATATTCTCGCTTAAATAAAGCATTTTTTTATGCATATAATTTGAGCGAGGATATTTCACAAAAAAATTCCTGAAAAATCCCGCCCTTAAATAGTTTCTTAATTTTTTATAATCAGGATATTCTTTCAGGCGATCTTTGAGCTCTTTGTAATATAGAAACTGTTTGGATTCCATTGTCCACTCGTCCATTTCCGGATATGAGGAAGTTGGTAAATATATCAATCCTTTGGGTTTAAACTTTTTCAAAGCCTCCGAAGCCGTGATCGTTTCAACGGTTTTTTTATTTTTTAAAAGTAAAGCGAAAAACTTCTTCAGCCACCCTTTGTTGTAGATCCAATCATAAGTCCAGGGCCACGAACCGAATTTTTCTCCATCATCAAAAAGAGTGACCAGGACATCTTCTTTTTGTGAAAAACTTTTGATGAGAGCTACAGATTCTTCGGCTTTGGAAAAAGGAATTTTGAATCGAAGAGTTTTATTGATCGGAAAAACCGCGATTGATTTCGCGTCGTTTTCCGTCGTATAATATCCCGTTAATTCTTCCTCGCAGACGCCCGCAGAGCGAAAATGAACATCGTCCAAAAAAGTATATTTGAGTCCCGCTCTGGAAATAATGCTTGCCAACTGTGGTTCCCAGATTCGTTCCGCCAGCCACATTCCTTTTGGATTTTTCCCAAATTCTTTTTTCACGAAATCATTCATCAAACGAATTTGAGCAATTTTATCTTTGTCGGAAATGATTGGGAGGATGGGCTCATAATAAGCTCCACCTGCAATTTCAATTTGTCCCTTTTCAGACATTTCTTTCAGGTCTTTTATATATTGCGGCTTTTTTTCCAAAATCCAATCATAAAGTGGCCCGCTAATATGAATATTGCATCTTATCTCCGGAAATTCTTTCAAGACCTCCAGAAAAGGAGAATAGCAATCCTCAAAAACCTTATTAAAAACAAACGGATCATTCCCGACCGGCTGATGATTATGTATTCCGAAAAGGAAGTATATTTTTGACATGGTTGGTTGTTATTATTTTATTATCTTAAACAAGGACTGTCCTTTGAGCCTATTTTTACAAAAAGTCTAAGCTCTTATATTCTAAAATTTGTCAGTTTCGTAATTTTTAAATTAACTTTGAAATATCATTTAATTATTCCTAAATCTTTTCTAACAATATTATTCCACTTGCGCCACGAATCTAAAAAATCGTTATAAGAAGAAAGTTCTTTTATATTAATTGTTGTATTAGCTTCTCCTTCTTGTTTTTTATTAGAAACTTCTTCCCCTATATCTTTCATTAATTTTAGACAATTTACATACGAATCCACTGCCTCATCACTCCCAATAATTTCTAAATCTGCTTTTGCGGCTTCCAAAAGCATTTGTTGTTCGTGTAATCTTGACATATTTTTACTAAAATCAAATGGAGTCGTAATATAAATATCCTTATATCTGCTTAAAGCTCGGTTTGCCTCAAAATATATTTCTCTTTTTAATTTCTTATTCTCGTTTCTTTTTTCTATCCATTTGCCTATTAAAACATCGTAAATTGTAGCCATATTATTCTTTTTATTTTAGTAAAAAATTTAAGGACAGTCCTTTTCTTCTTTTAAAATTATGCATCAAAAGCATCTTCGGAAGTAATATGTTGAGCTAATTTGATAAACTCTTCAAAGGACTGTCCTTTAAGCCCATATTTTTCAATTAATTCATGTTTACAAATACCTGAATTATTTTCTAAAAACTTTCCTTTTGCATATTCCAGATAGCTACTCCATCTATATTCTTTTGGCAAATTGCATATTTTATCTTTGACTGGGTTATAATGAATATAAATGATTAAATTTTTCATATAACGATCATCACTTATTATTTTCTGTTTAAATCTATCCTGAAAAAGATGACCGACTAAATTATATTTTTTGTTGAACATCATTGAATAGCTGGTATGTAGCGATGATATAAATTTTGAGGGAGAAAAACTTCCTTCCTGCTTTACAATGAGATGGACATGATTAGGCATTAGACAATATGAAATTAACGCGAAATTATATTTTTTATATGCTTGCTCTAGTCTGTTTAAATAAAATTTATAATCATTATCATTAATAAATATTTTTCTTTTGTTATTGCCACGATTATAAAGATGATAACATGTCCCTTGTGCTGATTTTTTATATTTTGAATTATTCATAAATTATCTGCTTTAGTATTTTATGAAAAAGGACAGTCCTTTCAGATTATACATAAAAATCATTTTCTAAATAGACATACTCACTAAATTCAGCAAACTCCCTGAAGGACTGTCCTTAAAACCTGTCCTTAAAACCCCCAATCGCTTTTTCATAAACCCCCTCATACACATCAACCATCTTCTCAATATAAAAATGTTTATGTTATTCTTTGATACCTTTATTTCCCAAAATGACCGATAAAATAGCCAACGGTTTCTTGAT
This sequence comes from Minisyncoccota bacterium, assembly GCA_023137595.1. GTDB lineage: Bacteria > Patescibacteriota > Minisyncoccia > JAHIHE01 > JAGLIN01 > JAGLOZ01. The sequence continues at coordinate 6,579 of JAGLOZ010000063.1, forward strand.
TATCAGACATATCGCTTATCAAAACCGAATTGGATCTTTCTGAAAAAATAAGTTTCTGAGCTTCTTTTAATTTCAAATAACTCAGCAGCACATATATTGAAGAAGGAGAATCTACTTTTAAATCATAAATTCTATCTAAATTAAAAGACTGAATTTCTTTTATTGATCTGCTATCCTCTATTTGTGAATCTTCAAACGGCAAAAAATGAGAAAAATCAACACTTGCGATCATTAATACTTTGTCAGAATCATGTTCTTCTATTTTTTTCGCTATTTCTTCTAAAACATCATAACTAACCGTGTTTTTTATTATAATAGGAACAATTTTTGCGTCAGGAAATGTCTTTTTTATAAATGGCGTTATTGTAGAAATGGAATGCTCGCTTTGAAAAGGTTTTTCATCAATCTGAACAAAACCACCCTCAGTCAATGCTCCAATAACCCCAAGATCTGGTTCAATGTCTCCAAAAGGCGTGCTCCAGTATGCTTCTGATGTTAAAACTCCATAAAAACCCACGTTAAAATGGTTTGGACCAACAAGAACAACCGTTTCCATATCACTCTGTGATTCAATCTTTTTAAAAAATTTCGCGATCAAATCAGAGGCTAAAAAATGATGAGGTACTATTCCGCCATATACTTTCTCAACTATCTGCGTCTCATTTTCAACATTAAGAAAAATATCCGAATAAATCTTTGCGTTAGATCTATAAGATGAATGATAAATATCGTTGTTTCCATTTTTAGGTTCAACAACATAATCTGAATCTTGATTTTTAACACTATTCTTTTTTAATGATTGGTCATTACTTATATCAAAAGTTATTAAAGTAGAAGATATAATAAACAAGAAAACAAGAAATATTATAATTTTCTTTATAATCATAATTTTTTTATCTTAAGACTTTTTTAAATTGCAGAATTACTAAGCCCCCCTCCGCATTCAGCCATAGATGATAATCTATTATTCGTAAACTGGACCCATCTGCCAAAGGGATCCTTCCAAAATATAAGAGGATGAAAAGATTCAAATTGCTCAAAAAAAATATCGTCGTTTATATGATATCTTATTCCGGAAAGTGAATTTGTGTTTTCATAGTATTCTTTCAGCTTATTGCTTTTAAATTCATAAAATTCTTCTCCATTTGAACTTGTTCCTAATAATCTCAAATTCTTTTCCGGGTTCAAATCCTTTTCAGGCACGATATCATACATATCTCCTCCTGCGCAAACAAACTGATATCTGGATCCATGAAAATAATTTTCAGTATTCGCTTTCCCGTCCGTAAATGTTATATCCAATAATAGATCATCATAGTTCCAATCTTCTGATTTTTCCCTAGATTTTACAAATGGTAATTTTATCCGATAAATTTTTAACGATCCATCCGGTACTTTAACAAAAAATGTTTTTGTTTTATCTTCCATATAAACATCTCCGGCCTCAGGATCAGTAAATATTTTTTTTGATTTGTAATGCTCTATACTAATCATTTTAGAAAAAAGAATATTTGGGCTTTCCTCATGCGCTTCAAGATAATATGAGCTGTTTGGAATCAAAATCTCCTTTTTAGGAAGCAAATTTTCCACCGTTATATTCTCCGCCACAGTAAAAAATGGCTTATCTTCTCCAGAAGGCTCGTTTGAATATTTTTCCAAGAGAATAAGTTTCTTTTCAGATGGATTAAATATTGCTCGGTAATAATCATCACTAGACCCGTGCCCTATAAAAGTTCTTGAGACAAGATAATAATCATAATCCTTATATTTTCCACTTCTCACGCTTCCTGCTTTATAGAAAGAAAATAAATTGTAACATGATAAATTATAATTACAATCAGTATAAAAATTATCTAAAACATCTTGAGAGAAAAGATTTTCAACAGGTTCTTTCTTAATTTCTGAAAACCAATCTATATTTATAATAATGTTATCTAAAATAACACTTGAATATGTATCATAAATTACCTGCACGCCATACTCAATTATCTCATCTTTATCAAGAAATAGTTTTACGGTATATATATTAACTCCGGGCATGATATTACCAATTTTTTCATTTATATCAAAGCACCAATGAGTATTTCCTCTCATGAAATTTTGAACCTGTTTTGTCGCTTTATCACCGTCCCATTCAACTGTAATTCTATTTACTTCAGGCACATTAACTCCTTCAAGAACAAAATCAGGATCCATAATTAAAAAGGTTCTATGAGGAAAATTTACGCTTCCACCTCTATTACCTTTTGTACTTGTTATCCTAGCCTTATTAGACGGATAAGCAGATCTGGCAAGTACGGACAAGTCACCTTCTTTTGAACAACTGTTTGATTCATTTTCTTCTATAAATTTGAAGGTGGAAAGAATTTGATCAATAACTGATTTATTATTGGAATCTCTGAATGCAACTATATATGCTAAGTTGCTCCTTCCTACAATATTACTCCCTAAATAATTTTCATTATTATTTTTGTTACCATATTTTTCCCATTGTTCTACAGCATATATTAAGATAGTAAAAATATTTTCATTAGAGGTTCTAAAGTGTAATGCCTTTACGCCTTGACTGCCAGGTTCTCCATCGGGTATGTCAACAAAGACATAACCTGGTATAGTTTCAAATGAAAGTTCTAATGGATATTTAAATTCAAATTTAAATTCATCATTTCTATAAGTCTTCCAATTCGAAATATCAATTTCATTTTTAATCTTATTGTCTTCAGAATTATTAGATATTTTATCATCTGCTAATTTTTCTAAATTTATTTGTTGTATTTCTGTTTTATTATCTTTCATTAAATAATAACCAACTGTGCCAAACAAAGTCCCAATAAGCAGAACTACAGTCATAATCATTATAAATTTTGGAAGATTGTGTGATTTTTGTTTTTGCATGATTTTTGAATTAGCTTTTTAATCTTAAAAACTTCCAATAATAATAGACATCTTCAAAACAATTATCTTTTTGTTTATTTTAAAGACAGTAATTGCGTTTTCATCCCAATCAAAACATTTAATGATTTATAGTTTGAATTGGCGTAATAGCTGAAAGATTCTGAAACAAGTTCAGAATGACAGAGCTAAAGTGAAGAAGTCCTGATCTTCCCAAGATTCCTAATCGCTTTTTCATAAACCTTTTCGTATCCGTCAACCATCTTTTCAACAGAAAAATATTTTTCCACATGAGCTCTGCACGCGCTTCTGTCTATTTCCCCGGCTCTTCTGACGGCTTTTGCCATTTCTTTGAAATCCTTAACGATAAATCCGGTTCTTCCGTCTTTGACTATTTCAGGAACTGCCGCTTTATTGAAACCAATGACAGGAGTCCCGCAAGCCATAGCTTCAATCATTATTAATCCAAATGGCTCTTCCCACTCAACCGGGACCAAGATCGCTCTTGCTCCGCCAAGAAGCCTGTTTCTTTGAATCGGATTTACAACCCCTACATATTCAATTTGTCCTTTTTTCAAATACGGCTCAATTTCCTCTTCAAAATATTTCTCGCAATATCTGTAACTCCCTGCCAGTTTCAATTTTACTCTCGCCCTTCTGGCAGCTTTGACCGCCAAATGCGCGCCCTTGTCCGGAGTAATATATCCCAGATACAAAAAATAATCTTGTGGATCTTTTTTTAATTTGAATTCTTCTAAGTCAATTCCATTATGAATCACGCTGCCGCTATTTTGCATAAAAGCATTTTTTTTCTGATTCTTGCTGACGAATACATGATGCATCTTTTTATACCTGTTTCTACTGTCTTTCAAATATTTATCTTGAATATTCTTCTTCGGTAAATATTTTTTAGAGATCTTGTGAATTGGACTATGCGTAGTCTCAATGATCGGAGTTTTGATCAAGTTTGCAAAATAATATGCAACCTGTCCAATGTGCGTATGAATTACATCAAACTCATTTTCCATTTCAAAGGCTTTTGTCAATGAAGCCAAAGAATATTCCATTCCGCCCCACCCGAAAATCCTTTTTTTTGCCGCGGGATACGGCAAAACATCAACGAGCTTCGCGCTTGTCTTTGAATCTTTTGTGGCAAACAGCGTTACATCATGTCCGCGCTTGACAAGCTCTTCCGTTAAATAATGAACAACAAATTCAAGACCGTTCTTTCCTTTTGGCGGAACGGACTCCTGAAGCGAAACAACTTGCGCAATTCTTAATTTTTTCATTTGATTTTATAGATTATTTATGATTAGAACTTCCTCGCTTTAATTCTGTCATCCCTGAATTAAAACTTGTGCTGAATTTAGTTCAGTATTCAGAACAGGCTCTTTAAGATTTCATTTAAATAATCTGCAACGGTTTTTTGAAACCCTAAAGGGTGAATTCCGTTTTTTGTTTTGGATTTTGTTTGATAATTTTCGGAATTTATCTTTTAAGATTTTATTTGATGCGTTTGGGAATTTATCCTTTAGGATTTTACTTAAACGAGACTTCCTTGAAAGGCTAAAGCCTAAATTTCAAATTTAGAATGAAACCCTAAAGGGTGAATTCCGGTTTTAGTTCAAAAATTAATTCCGCTAAAATTTAATTTTTAGATTTATTTATAATTTTTTCATAAACCCTCTCATATCCATCAACCATCTTTTCTATCGTAAAATTATTTTCAACATGTTTTCTGCACTCTGTCCTGTCTATTTTATCAATCTTCTTTATTGCTTTTATCATCTCTTTGTCGTTCTTAACCACAAAACCAGTTTTCCCATTTTTAATAACTTCTGGAACTGAACCTTTTTTAAACCCGATCACAGGAGTACCTGTTGCCATTGCTTCTGTCATTACCAAACCGAACGGCTCTTCCCAAATTGTTGGAAATAAGACCGCTTTGGCATTACTCAATAATTCATTTTTCTTTTTTAAGCCTACTTCACCAATATATTTTACTTGTTTTCCGTCAATCATCGGCTTCACGCTTTGAAAATATTCTTCATCAGTTTCACAGGTTATATTACCGGCAATAATTAATTTTTCCTTTGAAATTTTAGCGGCATTGACCGCATTCCATAATCCTTTGCCATAATGAATCCTCCCAAGCCAGACAAGATAGTCTTTAGGTTTTGGATTGAAAGTAAAATCTTTTAAATTTATACCGTTATAAATCGTATCAACATAATTAAACTTTATATCAGTATGCGTTCTTTGATCAAAACTGATACTGACAAAATTCGTTTTTCTGGAAAAATACTTCATTGTTATATATTCATCGGAACTTTTTTGCTTTGAGCCGGGAAGAACATTATGAAGCGTTGTCAGAACCGGAGTTTTTGATATTTCCGAAAATAATAATCCGTTATCACCGGTATGATTATGAATTATATCAAAATCATTTACCGTTGAAAAAGCGTTTGCCGCGTTGATCAAATTCTGTGAACGATGATACCAATCAACTTTCATTTCAAATAGCGACTTCGGAAAAACCGACCTTAGCTTAGCCTTTGTCTTTGAATTTCCACTGGCAAAAAGCGTCACTTCGTGACCGCGTTTTAGAAGTTCGTTTGTGATCTTATCTATCATAATTTCAATCCCCCCATATTTCTTCGGAGGAATTGTCTCCCATAAAGGAGCAATTTGGGCTATTTTTAATTTCTTCATTTTTTTGTTTTATTATGTGTAGGAACACAAGACTTTGTGTTCTTGTCCGTAGGAACACAAGATTTTGTGTTCCTACAAATTACAATTTTCGGGATTATATTTATCTAAATGCCATTTTGCCGGATTGTCAGAAATATATTTTCTGATTGTGTCCAATTCCTTTTCATTTCTGATTATGCGATCGTGAAATCTCGGTTGCCATGCAAAATTTATATTATTGTTATTCGCATATTTTGTCACGCCTATTTTAAAACCGCGAATTATTGATGCTAAATTTTTTGATTGCGGTCCGAATTTATTCGCGCATTGCCCTTGCTGTAGGAACACAAGATTTTGTGTTCCTACCTTATCAATCTCAATAATGCCGTGAATATGATTTGGTATTATAACAAATTCATCTAAATTAACGAATGGAAAATGTTTTGGAACCTCTAGCCAACATTGTTCAACAGCTTTTCCAATGGGTGATAATTTTATTTCATAAACTGGATTATATTCATTGCCTGATTTTATAATATCTCCAAAAAATATTTGATGATTTTTTGTACAAATTGTTTACCCTGTGAAATAAGATTTGAGCCTATTTTTCAAAAACATTTTACCATAATATGTCTTTAAATATTTTTCTCTATGCGTTGCATCTTGTTGATTTAAACACGCTTCGTAATAAATTAATTTTAACGGTCTTCTATTTTTTATTGATTTTACAAGGCCTTTATTATGTTGCTCAAATCTTAATTTTAAATTTTTTGTATATCCTGTGTAAAATATAAATATAGTAATACATAACTTAATAAAAAAATTAAAAATTATTTCACAGGGTAAACAAAATAAAAACCATTTTGAGAATAATCATAATCTTTATGACGGTATTGTTTTTGCGATTTGTATTGCATATAAAAAATTTATATTTTATTTCGTAGGAATACAAGATATTGTGTTCTTGTCCGAATGAACACAAGATTTTGTGTTCCTACATCCCCATCAACCCATCAAATCCCTCCAGCGCAACTTTTATCGTTTTCAAAGAAATATCAACAACACCTTTTTTATAAATTTTCTTGCACGCAACCGCGTTCCATTTGATCTCTGCCATTGATTGTTCAATCGCGGTTATTCTGAAAATTCCCATAAATCTATTTTTGTCTTTTGTTGAAAGACTTTCCTGAAATTCTTTCAACAGTTTTGAGCGCCAATCTGGATATCTCCAGGTTTGAACCCAAAGATGAGTCAGATCTGCCGCAATATTATCAATTCTCACTGAATCCCAATCGGAAAGATAAATTTCCCCGTCTTTGTCGGAAACAATTTGATTGGCAAGGGTAAAATCACCGTGAGCAAAGATCAAATTCCTGTCTAATTCTTCTTTATTTTTCTCAAGCAATCTATAAATATTTTCAAAATCTATTTCTCCATTGCCAACTTTTTGTTTTTCGTAATATTTAACCGTATTGTAATAATCGCCATATCCTCTTTTTTTAATATACTTTATAACTCCATTTTTTTCCGCTTCTTTAATAAACTCATTAGATACGCTTTGTAAATTTCTCAAATTTTCAACAGAGTTTTTGAGATAGATATCTTCTTCATGTTTTTTGGGCAAATCATAGAAATCTCCCAGAATATCCCCTTCAATATAATCATAAGCATACCACTCCGGAATTTCCTTTAAAGATCCTCCCTGAAGTCCCGTAAAATTCACTTTATCTGATATTTTTTTATTTTCAGTCATTATTCTTGAAATTTCCATTCCCTTCTCAATTCCAAAGATATAATCCTTGTTAGTTGTGATCCTTGTTTTTAAAAATACTTTCCGATCTCCTCTTAAAACACTGTGAGCATAATAATTTTTTTTCTTTCTGATAAAATGGCTCACGGGTTTTGTAATTTCAAAACCTTC
>JAGLOZ010000064.1 GCA_023137595.1 Minisyncoccota bacterium
GCCCACTTCAAGATTAGGTATCATTAAGACCCCTGATAGATGATCAGGTTGATAGGGTACAGGTGTAAGCACAGTAATGTGTTCAGCCAAGTACTACTAATAGGTCAATATTTATTTAATGTAGTTGCGTTTTTGAATTTATTTAAAAATGCAATTTACGATTAACTAGCGATTAATGGTTGTAGATATTCATATAAACATGTAAGCATTTAAACATATAAACAAAGTTTAAATGCTGCATGTTTATGTACTTAGATAATTTATGTTCGTTGATAATTTGTTTTTTTTGCCCTTTATCCAACTCCCAAAAACAATAAATTGTCATGCTGAATTCATTTTATAAAACTGGTGATAATAAGCAAGAGATTCTGAAACGGGCTTGCCCTGAGCTTGCCAAATGGGTTCAAAACGACAAGTAAGCTTACGTAAATGAAGGTTATCGCAAATAATAGAACAATTTAGCAATACAACGATATAACAATTTAATTCTTTTACTTTAAAAATTCTCTGGTGATTTTAGCGGCGGTGTTACACCTGATCCCATCCCGAACTCAGAAGTTAAGACCGCCAGCGCCGATGGTACTTGTCCCGTACGGGGTCGGAAGAGTAGGTCGTCGCCGGAGATTTTTTGAAGTAAAACAAAAAAAGACTTAGCTTATTAAAGTCTTTTTTTTGTTCATAATTTGAAGATGAACTCCTCCTCTGATAAGAGCCTGTCCTGAGCGATAGCCGAATGGGGGAGGTCGGGAGGAGTTTGAAATATTGCAGAGCTGTAATCTTGAATAAAAAACTTGAAAAGTCTTCTTGTCTTTTCTTTATAATTATAATTCTGCCCATATTTTACCCGCTCTAACTTCCTTTATCAGAGGGAAATAAACGCATAAAAGAGTATAATAATGACAATTTAACAATGCAACAATATAACGATCTATTCTTCATCTAAATCAATTTGAGTCAATCTGTTGTTTTTTATATAGTATAGAGAGTTATTATCTCTTGAATAATAAATATTATCGTTATCAATTTTCATAATTTCAAATATGTTTCTTTTGTCTCTGTCGTCTAGCTCTAAAAATTTAAAAACGCCGCCTTCTTTATAAAATAAATGTTCCTCGTCTTTATATAAAAATATACTACTGATGTTCCCGCTGAATCGCGTAATAAGCTCATTTGTCAGTTCTTTTTTTGTTGGCTGTGAAATTTTTTCTTTTATATAATATATCCATATCTCGTGGTCGTTGCTGTAAACAATTCTTTTGCCATTATTAGAAAAATTAGCTTTTTTAACCGAGGAATTTATAAGATTTACTTCATTTCTGTCATTTATAAAATATAATTTACCAGAAGAAGACAGAATTAAATAAGTATTTCTACCAGTTTTTGTTATTTTGGCTAATAATTTAGAATCGAAATCTTCTGGCATCGCAATTATGCTTCTTGTGTCAGACAAATTATTTATATCGCTAGAATATAATTCACTATCATCCAAATTAAAAAAATATACATGATCGTTTTGAACGAGAAAACTGCTAACATTTTCTAATATCTTCTTAGAATACATTTCGGAATAATCAAATTTATACAATATGTCATTTTTTATATAAAACAATGACTTGCCAAAGAAAAAATTCCATCTATTTTTGATTTCTTCATTCCCGTTCAAAATGACAGTTAAATCATATATTCTATTTTTATTATTCATATCTATCAAATACCAAATATTTTTATTCTCCGTTACAATTTTTAATATTACTTTCGTGTCATCTTCAGAAAAAATAACATCATCAAGGCAATACCCTTTTTGCATCTGGTTAAATGGAGCTTTATTGAAATTAGCAATTAACTTCTCCTCATTTTTGTTTAAATTAAAAATAGCCAGACTTAACATCTTCTCGCTTTCTTTTTTATATGCTATTTTGTCTTTTTTATCGTTTGCCCAAATATTATTTTCACTTGGATTTATTCCCATTTTACTTAATATAATATTTTTATTATAACTTTTTTTCAGCAAAACAATATTTTTCAATTCCGTTACAGTCCCTCCTTTTACATTAATATTTTTCTCCCAATCAAAATATTCTTCTTTTTTCACTTTAATATTATATTCGCCGATTTTTAAATTATCAATTTTGACAAAATCACTGAATAAATTTACTATAGTTTTATTGTTTTTATATAAAAGATCATTTTTATATATATCTGTTTTCTCTGGATCTGTTTTTATTATTATCGCTCCTGTTTGTATGGCTTTTTTTTCTTCAATGCTATATTTATATCCAAAACTATAGAACAACACGATTCCCAATAAAAAAAAGAATGTGAATACACAAAAATATAAATAGATTTTGAATTTTTTGTCTAACATCTTAAATATATTAACAGCTTATATTAGCATGAAAGCGAGACGCTTATTCTTAATTCTTGCTACTTTACAAATGTTTTTTTATTGTTAAATTGCCAGAGGCAAATAAAACGCGTGACAGTTTGACATTAAGTTGATTTTTATTTCTGCTATCCAGTAAAATTAGGATTTAAATGTTTAACTTTCACACAAACCTTAACTATTAATATAATAATTTAAATTGACAATTAAAGCAAATAAGCTAGAATAAAATAGGATATTAATTGTTTATAAAACACGTAAGATAAATAATATTATGTTTATAAAAAAAATAGGAATAGACCTGGGAACTGCTAATATTTTGATTTTTATACCTCAAAAAGGAGTTGTGATAAATGAACCATCCGTTGTTGCTGTTTCCGTAATAGATAATAAAATTCTGGCTGTTGGAAACGAGGCGAAAGAAATGTTTGGAAAAACTCCTGACAGTATCTGCGCAAGCCGACCGGTAAAGGACGGTGTAATTGCCGACTATAAGGTCACGGAGGCAATGATAAAATATTTTATAAACAAAGTCAGTGGTAAAATAAGATTTTCAAAGCCGGAAGTTATTGTTTCTGTTCCCGCTGGAATTACCTCAACGGAAAAAAGAGCTGTTATTGACGCGACTGTGCAAGCTGGAGCTAAGAACGCTTATGTCGTTAAAGAGCCGATCCTTGCTGCGATAGGAGCTGGCATACCGATAAACACGCCTTTTGGCAATATGATAATTGATATTGGCGGAGGAACTTCAGAAGTCGCCGTTATATCTTTGGGCGGAGTTGTTTCTTTTTCTTCAGTAAGAGTCGGGGGAGACAAGCTTGACCAAGCTGTTTCGGAATATATAAGAAAAAAACATAGCGTGGCCATAGGAGAAAGAAACGCTGAAGAAATAAAAATTAAAATTGGCAACGCAATCGCAGAAGAAGGTAGTGAGGATTTTACAGAAGTCCGAGGAAGAGATTTGGTTTCAGGTTTGCCGAAAACTATAAAAATAAGTTCTAACGAAATTACAGAGGCCATACAAGATGAGCTTGAAGAAATAATAAGAACAGTTAAAAATGTTCTTCAGGAAACGCCTCCAGAACTTTCTTCTGACGTAATTGACAGAGGAATGGTACTAAGCGGGGGAGGAGCGCTTCTGAAAAATCTTGATAAATTACTTTCTCGATCCACTGGAGTTCCTTGCTATGTTGCCGATGATCCATTGTTATGCGTTGTCAAAGGAACGGGATCTGTTTTAAATAATCTTGATATGTACAAGAGAAGTATCATATCCAAGAAATAGACTTGGATAAATTTTTAATTTTATAAATAATGTAATAATTTTTTAATGTTTAAATCATGTTGTCATTCTGAATCCGTTCGGCAAGCTCAGGACAAGCTTATTTCAGAATCTACAATATATTACATTAAACATAGCCCATAGATCATCTAGCGCTATTTACATTGTAAGATAAAGTATAGTGTTAAATAATATAAAAACCTATAATACAAAAGATCCTGAGCTAAATTCAGGATGACAAATGTTTCGCATTCCGTAATTATTAAAAATTCCAACATCATGAAAATCGGCATTGACGCTTCAAGAGCATTTGTAAAAATAAGAACCGGGACGGAAGAATATTCATACCAATTTATAAAAAATCTGACAAAGGTAGACACATCTTCTCATCAGATTTTTTTGTATGTGAAAAATAATTCCAAAATTGATTTTGAATTGCCAAAAAATTTTATTATCCAAAAAATATGTTATAATAGGTTATGGACACAGCTCGGACTGTCTTTAGAGATAAAAAAAAATCCGATCGATGTGCTGTTCATTCCTTCGCACACTATTCCGATCATTCATTCAAAAAATACCGTTGTCACAATACATGGACTGGAATTCAAGTATCATCCTGAAAGCTATTCATTCAAAGAAAGAACTTTATTAAAGCTTAACACATTTATAGCCGTAAAATGGTCAAGTAAAATTATTGTTCCTTCAGAAAGCACTAAAAAAGATTTGATTGAATTTTATAAGGTTGATGAAAATAAAATAAAAGTTGTTTATCATGGGGTGAAAAGTCAAAAGCCTATAAAGTCAAAAGCCTATAAAGTCAAAAATAATAATTTTAATATTTTGTTTATTGGAAGACTTGAAAAGAGAAAGAACTTGGTAAATTTAATCAAGGCTTTTGAATTGTTTAAAAAACATTCCCCTAACCCCTTTTGCCAAAGGGGGGATTCAAATTACAAGTTAATATTGGCCGGCAAAGAAGGATTTGGTTTTGAAGAAATAAAAAAGGCGATTTATAAATCACAGTATAAAAGTGATATTATTTTGAAAGGCTATGTTTCTGAGAGAGAAAAGGAAGAATTATATAAAAATACAAATATATTTATTCTGCCCTCATTTTACGAAGGATTTGGTCTGCCGATTCTGGAAGCAATGAGTTACGGTGTTCCGATAGTTTGTTCCAATGCTTCATCTCTGCCGGAAATTGCCGGAGACGCGGCTTTATTAATTGATTCAAATAATATTCAAGATATATCAAATGCCATTGAAAAGATAATTTGCGATGAAAATTTAAGAAATGAAATGACAAAAAAAGGATTTGAAAATGTTGAGAAATTCAGTTGGGAAAAGTGCGTGGAAGAAACATTAGATACATTATTATATCGCTAAATTGTTATGTTGTTGTTTGTTCTAATTAAATAAAAAGAGGTTAAGCTTTAATTTTTAGATAAAAAAATAGAGACGCTCACGCATCTCTAAGTATTATACTGGTTACAAGTGTTTTTTTTGGGACACTGTTCGCATATGTGTTTTAGAACTTCTTCCATAAGACTCTTTTTTATTTGAGCCCATTTCTCGGAATATTCAGCAATAAACTCTTCCGTTCCGGATTGCTCAATCTTTTCAGCCAAATCTTCCAGTGTGACGACGACATCATCCGTTATTTGCTTTAAAGACATCAGATCTGCTTCATCTCCCAACAAAAACTCTTCCATTAACCCAATATTCTTTTGAACATTATCGTACCACTCGTCTCCAGCGGGAGGGACCAATTCGCTTAAGCCTTCAAAGAATTTTTCTATTTCCGTTTTTCTTTCAGGTGTTATCCGCAACACAGGCATTTCAGATAAAACTACAAATGTTACAACCAATGCTGGATCTTCGTCTTGATTTCCTTTATCCATTTCAATTCCTCCTCTATCATCTTTTTTAATGACAGACTCTAATAAAAAGACTAGCATAAACTTAAAAAATGTCAATACTCCAAACAAAAAAACCAAAGATTGCTATCGTTCATGACTTTCTGACTTATTTCGGCGGAGCCGAGAAAGTTTTATTGTCTTTGCATGACCTATATCCTGACGCGCCAATCTATACTTTACTGTATGATGAAGATAAAATGAAGAAATATTTTCCTGACGCAAAAATAAGAGCTTCATTCTTGAATAAATTTCCTAAATTCACTAGAAAAAGAAAAAAATATTTATTGCCGTTTATGCCAACCGCGGTAGAAACATTTGATTTGCGTGATTTTGATATTGTCATTTCCAGCTCAAGCTCATTCGCGAAAGGAATAATTACAAAACCAAAAACAATACATATTTGTTATTGCCACGCGCCAACAAGATTTCTTTGGGATTGGTATTACGATTATTTAAAAGAAAACAAAATAAAAGGGCTTAAAAAAACATTGATCGTACCACTTTTGCATTACTTAAGAATATGGGATAAATCGGCTTCCGAGAGAGTTGATCATTTTATCGCCAATTCCCAAAATACGGCTGATAAAATTAAGAAATTTTATGGAAGAGAGAGCGTGGTGGTTTATCCGCCTGCAACCCCCCAACCCCCCTTATCAGGGGGACTTCCCAAACCTATTGTGCAAAACGGCTCCACAGCCATAAATGGACTATGGAGCCAGCACAAGAAAGACTACTTTCTAATCGTTTCCCGGCTAAGCCCTTATAAGAAAATTGACATTGCCATTGAAGCATTTAATAAGTTGGAGCTTCCTCTTGTGATAATAGGCGACGGACAAGACAGAAAAAGGCTGGAGAAAATAGCAGAAAAAAACACTCAATTCCTAGGATTTCAACCAGAAGAAAAGCTTAGTCAATATTATCAGAATTGTTATGCCTTTATTTTTCCGGGAGAAGATGATTTTGGCATAACTCCCATTGAAGCAATGTCTTTCGGTAAACCTGTTTTAGCTTTCAGAAAGGGAGGATCAATAGAAACAATGATTGAAGGCGTAACAGGAGAATTTTTTGACGATTCAATTCCTGAGATCTTAGCAGACGGAGTCAGAAGAATAAAAAATAATTACAACAATTATAATCCTGAAAAAATAAAACAGCATTCAGAAAAATTCTCAAAAAAGAAATTTAAGGAGAATATGAAAAGTACTATTGAAAAATTAAAGCTATAGTTTTGTTGGTAGTTTTGTTTTTTATATATTTGTGTTATAATAATATTAAATAAATACTAAGCAATTTTAATATACATTTTTTCTCTAACAAAAAGAGGTTGGATCTGTAAGTCTGAAGCTTGACAGCCTTGGGCTGAGAATATTATAAAATTGTAATTTGTCATTAAAAAGCGTTTAAATAAGGACATTTTAGAAAAATAATCATCAAAAAATTAAAGATCTATAAAAAACAAACATGAAAGTTCTTATGTTTGGCTGGGAATTCCCTCCTTTTAATAGCGGCGGGCTTGGAACTGCTTGCTATGGGATAACGAGAGCTTTATCTGAAAAAGGAGTTGAAATAAATTTTATTCTTCCTCAAAATCAAAAAATTCCAGAAAAGTTTTTAAATGTAATTTCCGCCGAACTGCCAAAAATAAAAATAAAAGAAATAGACTCTCTTCTTACTTCATATATGACTTCTGAGAATTACAGAAGGAGGTTTTTGTCGTTAGATGAAAAAGATCTAGTGAACAATTACTGCAGCGACCTGATAGGGGAAGTTTGCAGATACTCGCAAATTGCAAGAAAAATTGCTCGCGAAGTTGAGCATGATATAATTCACACTCATGACTGGATGACATTCTTGCCTGGAATAGAAGCTCAAAAGGTTTCCAATAAGCCGCTTGTATCACATGTCCATTCAACGGAATTAGACAGAAGCGGGGGGCACGGCGCAAATCCGCAAGTTTTTTCAATAGAAAAAAATGGAGTTCAAAAGGCAGATAAAGTCATAGCAGTAAGCGACTTTACAAAAAATAAGATCTTAAAAAGCTATGACGTCAACAGCAACAAAATTGATATTGTTCACAATGCCATATACAAAGACGAATTCGCGGATAACTTAAATTTTAAAGAAAATTTTGATTTTGGCAAAAATAAAATAGTTTTATTTCTTGGAAGACTAACTCTCCACAAAGGTCCGGATTATTTTCTTTGCGCCGCTAAAAAAGTTTTAGAAAAAAATAAAAATGTAATTTTTATTGTCTCAGGTTCGGGAGATATGGATCAGCAAATCATAGAACAAGCCGCTGACTTAGGCATTGCGGATAAAGTCCTGTTTACAGGATTTCTGAGAGGGGAAAAGCTTAAAAAAATATATAAAATGGCGTCTTTGTATATTATGCCCTCTATTTCAGAACCGTTTGGGATCACAACGCTGGAATCAATTGCAAGCGGAACTCCAGTGCTTATTTCAAAACAATCCGGTGTAAGCGAAATTCTGAATCACTGCCTTAAAGTTGATTTTTGGGATATAGATGAAATGACAAATAAAATTTTGTCCGTCATAGATCATGACGAACTGGGAGAATGTCTTTCCAGTAATGGACTGTCAGAGATTGATAAGCTTACATGGGATAAGGCGGCAGAGAGAATTATCAGGATATACGGCCAGTTATTGAGAGAAAAATGTCATAATGTACTATAAAAATATTGAAGAAAAAAATACATTACAAAATATCAAATTCCGAATATCAAATATCAATTCAATATCAAATTTAAAATGTCAAACAATAAAAATAATAATTTTGATTTAGAAGAAAGAACTGCTGAATTTGGTGAAAATATTATTAAATTTGCCAAAAAAATACCAAAAAATACGATAACTATTCCTATAATAACTCAACTAATCAAAGCAGGAACTAGCGTCGGCGCTAATTACTGTGAAGCAGACGGAGCTGAATCAAAAAAAGATTTTGAACATAAAATGGGGATATGCAAGAAAGAAGCAAAAGAAACAAAGCATTG
>JAGLOZ010000065.1 GCA_023137595.1 Minisyncoccota bacterium
TTAACAGTTCTAAAAAGAAAAGGAAATAATTTAGCGTTTGATATTTGTTGTTGAATATTGGTTTGATATTTGGATTTTGATATTTGAAATTAAATCGTGTTTTATTTCTCATATCTTTACTGAAATAATAAAAAAATAAAAAAAGCTTTACTTTTTAATTTAAAATTACCATGCCTTCAATTTGTTTCTATTTCCAAGTTCATCAACCATATAGAATAAAAAAATATTCTGTCTTTGACATTGGACAAGACCACGATTATTTTGACGATGTAAATTTAGAAGAAAAAGGAAGCAAGGCGGTAATGGAAAAGGTAGCTCAAAAATGTTATTTGCCGACAAATAAAATCCTACTTGACCTGATACATCGCAATCCTGAGTTTAAAATAAGCTATTCTTTTTCGGGAACCGCTTTAGAACAAATGGAAAAATATGCGCCCGAAGCGCTTGAATCTTTTAAAAGACTGGTAAAAACCGGCAATGTGGAAATTCTTGATGAAACATATCACCATTCTTTATCATTTTTTTATTCAGACGATGAATTCATTGAACAAGTTAAACTGCACAGAAAAAAAATAAAAGAACTCTTTGATTTTGAGCCAAGAGTTTTCAGAAACACCGAACTTGCCTATAATAACGAACTGGCGTATCTTGTTGAAAAATTGGGATATGACGGAATATTGGCTGAAGGATGGGAACACTATTTAGGACATAGATCTCCAAATTTTTTATATAAACCAAAGGGAACAGAAAAAATAAAATTGCTCTTAAAAAATTATAAGCTTTCAGATGACATAGCATTTAGATTTTCAAATAGAGGTTGGGAAGAATTCCCTTTGTTCGCAGAAAAATTTTGCCATTGGGTTAATTCTGTTAATGGCAATGGACATACTGTAAATCTTTTTATGGATTATGAGACCTTCGGAGAGCATCAATGGGAAGACAGCGGAATTTTTAATTTTCTGAAAGTCTTACCGGAAGAAATATTAAGACATCCTGATAACAATTTCAAAACTCCATCTGAACTTATTTCTTCTTATGAGCCTATGGATGAGGTTGATATTCATAATATTTTAACATGGGCGGATACCGAACGAGATCTAAGCGCGTGGACGGGCAATTCAATGCAAAAATCTTCTTTGAAAAAACTTTATGAGCTTGAAGAAGATGTTTTAGGGTCTAATAATGAAAAAATAATAGATGATTGGCGTAAAATGCAAACAAGCGACCACTTTTACTATATGTGTACCAAATGGTTTAATGACGGAGATGTGCATAAATATTTCAGTCCCTATGAATCGCCGTACGAAGCGTTTATAAGCTTTATGAATGTTTTAAATGATTTTAGATTCAGGTTGGAAGACGCTAAAGTCTAAAAGTTGCTGGCATTGCCGAACAATGTCCTAATTACAAAATCCAAATTATTACAAATTATTCCAAATCAAATCCAAATTTCAAATACAAAATTATTAGCCTCTTGATGTCCGCAAGCAGTTTGTTGGCTTATTAATGTCAATGAAAAAAAGCTAATTTTTAGCTTCTTTCTGTTACTTCCTACACTTACTAGCTTTGTTTAGACTAGTTTTAATGATCATTTTTAGTTAGTATTTTGTTTTCTCATTTCCTTTCTTTGAATTATAGATCTTTTGAGTTTTAGATTTTTGATTTGATTCGGAATAATTTGAGCTTTGGAATGATTTGAAATTTAAAAAATAAATATTAATCAAAATTTAAATTAATTTTTTAAAAAAGCTTTATGAGAAAAACAAAAAAGGAAAAATTGGTCATTATTAATGCCAACGACGAATCTTGTTTTTGGATCAACAACGGTCCGGTTCTGAAAAATTTAAATGATCTAAAAAAATCTTTACTAACAATGAGCAAAGAAACTTTTAGCTGTCACGTTAACAAAGAAAAAAATGATTTCGCCGACTGGATAAAGGAAGTGCTAGGGGATAATACTTTGGCAAATAAACTGGCCAAAACAAAAACTTTAAAATCTACCGTTAAAGCCATTGAAGATAGATTGAAAAAATATAATATTTAATTTCAATTTAATATTGAGAAACTTCAATATTGCTTAAATTCCAAAGAACGCTCAGTATCCCAAAAACACTCGGCTTTATCAGATACAGCAGAAGAAGCGAACAAGATCTTTCAAACGGTTCATTTTATCTTTTTTTGGAGCGGTCGCTCTAGCCGTTTCGGCAATTGGAATGTTTAATACAATGACTATTGCGCTCCTGGAAAGAACACAGGAAATAGGAATAATGAAATCACTTGAAGCGTCTAACAGCGACGTTAAAAAGACATTCTTGGTAGAAGCGATTTTAATTGGCTTTCTTGGCGGGGCAAGCGGAATTCTTCTTGGAATTGGAGCATCCGAAGTGTTTAATTTTGGAGTGAACAAATTAACTGGTTCGCTAGGAGGAAATGAAGTTGACCTGTTTTATATCCCCGCAGAATTTATGTTGATGATTCTTATCTTTTCAACTACAGTTGGCTTATTGACTGGTTTTTATCCCGCCAGACGCGCAGCAAAACTAAACCCGTTAGATGCACTGAGATATAAATAGGGCTTGCCGGTTTCCTCAAATTTTTCCTCATAAATTACAGAATGTCGTTGCTTCGTCATCTTCTCACTTCCTGCGTTCACCTGAATGACTCGCGATGAATAAAAGTGAAATTTAAATTTTATAATTTTTAAAACAATATGATTGAAATCAGAAAAGATTATATTTTAGATCGCTGGAGCTATATAAACGCAGATCGTGGAAAAAGAATAAAACAATTTAAAAAAGTTGCGGTTGATAAAAAAGATTCCGTATGCTTTTTTTGTCCAGGAAATGAAAATTTGACTCCGCCTGAAATTGGAAGAATAGGGGATCCAAAAAATTGGCAAGTGCGGTGGTTTCCGAATAAATTTCCGGTTGTTGATGAAAAGTCTAAAAATAAAACCTCAACTTCTGATAAATATCAGACCAGCGGAGAAGCTTTTGGATATCACGAAGTTATAGCAGAAACTCCTGACCACAAAAAACAGCTCGCGGATTTGAATGAAAATGAGATAAAAAATGTTCTTCTGGCTTATTCTTTTAGAATGAAAGATCTTCAAAAAAGAAAAGGCATAAAGTATGTTCAGATCTTCAAAAACAGCGGGGGAGAGGCGGGAACTTCTATAATTCATACTCATACTCAAATAGTCGCGACAACGATCATTCCCAGATTAGTACAGGAAAAGATTGAAGCCTTGAAAAAATTTGAAAAATGTCCTTATTGTGATATAATAAAAAAAGAAGAAAAGAGCAAGCGCCAGATATATTCTGATGATAATTTTGTGGCATTCGCCCCTTTTGCGCCACGGTTTAATTTTGAAGCCTGGATCTTTCCGAAAAAACATCATAGAAATATAACTGAATTGAATGACACGGAACTTGAAAGTTTGGCGCGAGTTTTTAAAAAAATATTATCCAAACTCGGAGAAATGAACGCGCCTTATAATTTTTATTTGCACTATTCTCCTCGAGGCAAAGATTTGCATTTTCATTTTGAGATTACGCCAAGATTGAATAAATGGGCAGGATTTGAATTAGCGACTGAATCATATGTTATAATAACATCTCCCGAAGACGCGGCAGAATTTTATAAAAATTAGCTTCTTAGATTATAGTTTCTTGGTTTTTTAGAATGATTATATAATTTCCCAAAAGCTAATAAGCTTAAGTCATTCTTTATGTCCTCGTACCATAAATTTTAAAAACCTAAGAAGCTGCAAGCTAAAAAGCTAATAAGCTAAACCATGTCAAAACAAATTATTTCCCTAAACACGATTCCAAACACGATTTTTTTTGTTGTTTTAATAGTCGGAATAGGCGCTGTTTTTGGGATGTGGGCATATGAAATTTTTGAAACTGATAAAAAATTGCCTTTTATAGATAAAACATGCACAGACGATACAAATATTTCAGATAAAAGCGCATATTATGAAAATGAATTTATTCAAGTTGATTTCCCACATAAAAACACAATTATAAAAAACCCCGTTTCAGTTTCTGGAAAAGCGAATGTTTTTGAGGCAAATGTTAGGGTGCGGATAAAAGACGAGAGTGAAAACATTCTGACTGATGATTTTATAATGGCTTCTGGATGGATGGATAAATTATATCCATTTGAAAAGAAAATAAACTACAAAACTCCTCAAACAAAAAACGGTTTAATAGAAGTTTTCGAAGAAAGCGCGAAGAATGGAAGCGAGATGAATAAAATCATAATTCCAGTGATTTTTGAGGATTAAAATTGATAGCGATTCACGACAATAGATCAAGCTTCACTATAACAAATTAAAATGCCTAATTTTCAAAAACAACAGAATGGGTTCGTTTTAATCGGATTATTAATTGCAGTCGTAATTATTGCTGTTTTATTTATTTATAGCGATAATAATTTCTTTTCAAGAGAAAATGATATAAAAGAAAACAAGGCGATCTACGAAGAAACAAAAAAAGATCTGAACGAAATTGAACAAATGAATGACTCAAGGAATAAAATGATAGAAGATTCTGAAAACATTGAACAAATTTATGATGAAAAAGATGAAATTAAAAATAAAGAATAAAATGCAAATAACACACCAATATAAAAACACAAAGATCGTAAAGCAAGCCGTTAATGGAACGGGGCTGATTTTGGGCAACGATTTAGGCAACTATTTCTATATGGCTGATGAGAAAGAATCTCGGTATCAGGGGTTTTTTTACACAAGCGGAAAAAATTATAAATACGAGCTTGAAGTTTATAAAGTCATTGATCAAATCAATATTTTGAATAAAGGAAAACTCGATGAAATAAAAAACAATTTCTTTGAAGTTGAAAAAACATATGAAAGCGGAATAATTGAAAAATATTTCTTGCCCAATGAATATAATTCTATTTGTCTAGAAACTAACAAAAAAGTCAAGGCGGAAATTATTCTAGATATTAAATATCCATACGATTCAAGAAAGATGGGAAGATTATATAAAATAGAAATAAAAAAAGATTACGCATTGATAAAATTTACAAAAAAGAGAGATTGGAGCGAGGATGGATCGGGTGACAAAAAAGAATTCACGCTATATCTGGCTATAAAAACAGATCAAAATGAATATAAAAAAATTGGAGAATTTTTTTCTAAATATTATCAAAAAGATTACGAACGAAATTCATATCCATGGGACAGATTTGTTTATAAAGCAATGGGAATTAAATTTAAAAAAGCAGTATTTTCAGTATCAAAAAACAAGCAAGATGCTATAAAAGAAGTTAAAATTGTTTTTGAAAATTTTGAGAAGCTAAACAAGCAAGAAGAAAAAAGCATTTACAAGAAACTGAGAATTCCAACAATAACGGATGAAGAAATAAGAATGGCATATTTATGCGCTCAAAATTCCATATATACTATGACAGTAGAAAATGGCGGCAAGCAAGGAGCTTATGCTGGGCTGCCATGGTTTTTTCAGTTTTGGCATAGAGATGAAGCAATATCTTTATTACAAATATATAAAATAGATAAGGATTTAGCTAAAGAAATAATTCTATCACATCTTAAGGCAACAACAAATAGCGGCCAGATCTCAAGAGGTAGATTTTACAAAGTTGAAGAAAATGGATTACAAAGCTCTGACGCGCTTGGCTGGCTAGCTAATAGAATAATAAAATTATCTGAAAGATATAAACTGAAAGAAGATTTTAAAATGGATATTATAGACGGATTTGAGCGTGCGGCTATAAATCTGTTGCAAAAAAGAACAAAAGACAACATGGCTACGAGCTTAGCTAATGAGACCTGGATGGATAGTTTGAAAAGAGACGGAAATAGAATCGAAATTCAATCTTGTAGATATAATATATACGACCTACTTTATAAATTTACAAAAAATGATCAGTATAATATTCTAAAAAAAGAATTAAAGGACAAAATTCGTGAAAATTTCTATGCGAATGAGATATTGACAGATAGCCCTGAGGATAAAAGCATAAGACCGAATATTTTTTTAGCGGCCTATTTAATTCCCGAACTCCTAACGGAAGAAGAATGGGAAGTTTGTTTTGATAAAATTCTACCAAAGCTTTATCTTGAATGGGGAGGCATCTCTTCAGTGGACATAACAAGCGATGAATTCATTCCAAACGATACCGGAGAAAACAGCGCAAGTTACCATAACGGCAATAGCTGGTATTGGATAAATAATTTAGTCGCGCTTGTTTTATACAAACTAAATCCCCATAAATATTCTTCTTATATAAACGGAATTATGGAAGCCAGCACCAATGAAATTCTCTATTATGGCATCGCCGGACATCATAGCGAAGTAAGTTCAGCAGAAAACCAGACTTTCTCAGGATGCAATGCGCAGCTTTGGAGCGCGGCAATGTATTTGGAAGTGTTTGATGAAATAGTGACGATGTAAAAAATAGTGAGTAGCTACAATTTGTCATGACCAAATAAAACTAATTAAGAGATAAAAACAAAAAAAGATACAAGGATACAAATAAATTCAAAATCACAAATATCAAAAACAGTTTGAAATTTAAATATTGTAATTTGGAGCTTGCTTGTATTCTTGTTTCTTTTTAAGGTTTTATTATTAAACACTTTTAATTTTACACTGTAATTTTTTATTTTTAAATTCAATTTTTATGTCAATGGCAATGAAAAAAAAACATAAATACAAAGCATTATCAGGAGGAGAAGCAACAGCAGTAGCTATGAAACAAATAAATCCGGATGTCGTGGCTGCATATCCCATAACTCCGCAAACTCCAATTATTGAAACCTTCGCGCAATTTGTAGCAGATGGAAAAGTTGATACTGAATTAATTGATGTTGAATCAGAACATAGCGCGCTTAGCGCTGTAGTCGGCGCTTCGGCCGCGGGAGCAAGAGCAATGACTGCTACAGCATCGCAAGGACTCGCCCTAATGGCAGAAATTGTTTATATCGCGTCAGGTTCCAGACTTCCAATCGTAATGGCTATTGCGAACAGAGCGTTGTCAGCGCCAATAAATATTCACTGCGATCATACTGATTCAATGTTCTTGCGAGATGCCGGATGGATCCAGATATACAGCGAAAACGCGCAAGAAGCTTATGATAATATGCTAATAGCTCTTAGAGTAGCTGAAAATAAAAATGTTCTCACGCCAGCGATGGTAATGCAGGATGGTTTTATAACCTCACACAGCGTTCAGAATGTAATAATATTAGACGACAAAGCCGTCAAAAAATTTATCGGAAAATACAACCCGAGCTACCCATTACTTGATATAAAAAAACCGGTATCAATCGGGCCTTTAGATCTATTTGACTATTTCTTCGAGCATAAATATCAACAAGCAGAAGCATTGGAAAACAGTAAAAAAATCATAAAACAAGTTGATAAGGAATTTTATAGTCTTACTGGAAGAAAATATAACTTCATTGAGAAATATAGAACCAATGACGCGGATCATATAATAGTTGCTTTAAGTTCAACGGCAGGAACGGCAAAAATGGCAATTGATGAGCTCAGAAAAAAAGGTAAAAAAGTCGGACTTCTGAAAATAAGAGTTGTGAGACCATTCCCAAACGAGGAAATTTCAAAAGCTCTCGCAAATGCCAAGGGCGTGGCGGTTTTAGACAGATCAACATCCTATGGAAATTACAGTCCTATTTTCACAGAAGTGCGGTCTGCTTTATACAATTTAGATAAAAAGCCAAGTTTATATAATTATATTTATGGAATTGGCGGAAGAAATATTGGAATTGACGATATAGAAAAAGTGTTTTTAAATTTGATTAAAGGGTCTATTTCTGATAAAATAAA
This sequence comes from Minisyncoccota bacterium, assembly GCA_023137595.1. GTDB lineage: Bacteria > Patescibacteriota > Minisyncoccia > JAHIHE01 > JAGLIN01 > JAGLOZ01. Next base: position 7,842 of record JAGLOZ010000065.1, read on the forward strand.
CTATATAGGTCTTAGAAAATAATTCATTCTGTAGAAACACAAGATGTTTGAACACAAAATTTTGTGTTCGTACTTAATTTATTAACTTGATTTAAAATAATGAATAGAGAGATTAACGAAATTTTTGAAGGAATACAAACTTTTAGAATTCAAGGAGCAACAAATATAGCAAAAGCTATTATTGGTGTTTTAATAAAATACAAAGATGAAATTGCTGAGCAATCAAAAGACAAAGAAGAATTTATAAAAAACATTAAAAATATCGCAAAAAAATTGTCTATAGCTCAGCCTGTTGAATCAATGGCGCAAAATATAATAGGCTTTATTATTTTTGATCTTCAGGATCCGGGAATAAAAGATTTAGAAGATTGCAAAAAAGTAATGGAAGAGATAACAACCAAGCTAAATAATGTTATAGAAAAAAATGAAAAAATGTTCATAGAAAATGGAACAAAACTTATTGAATCAATGACAAAAAAGACAAGAGCACTGAACATTTTCACTCACTGCTATTCTTCTGGAGTAAGAAGCATCTTAGAAAAAGCAGATAATAGAAATACAGATTTTAAAGTATTTAATATAGAAACAAGACCCGTTCTTCAAGGAAGGACGGCAGCAAGAAGATTAGCTGATGTTGGCATAAATGTAACAATGTGTCTGGATAGCGCGGCTCCTTTTATTATAAGCAATAAAAGCGGCAGAAGCTTAGATATTGATCTAGTCCTAATCGGAGCAGATTCAATATCTCTAAACGGTTCTGCTATGAATAAAACAGGTGGATATAGTATGTCATTATCAGCATTTCATGAGAAAATACCAGTTTACATCGTTACAAGCGTTTTAAAAACCAAAAGAGGATTTAGTGATTTTATAGACATACAGGTTGAGACAAGGTCATTCAAAGAAATTTGGCCAGAAGCTCCGGTTGGGGTTAATATTATGAACTTAGCTTTTGATATTATTCCCTCAGAATTTATAACCGGATTTATTACAGAATTTGGAATCTTGAAACCAGAAGAGATAAAAGATGCGATAAGAGAAAATTATCCAAGGTTAATGTAGAAAAACAATGTCAACATTTTAGTATAATAACATTTTTATCAACTCCATAGTTTTACAAGACTGTGGAGTTTTAGCGAAAATTTAATTTTTATAAATATATTTTATCCATGACAAGAAAGGGAAAGTTCTTATATCTTATCTCTTGGTGGATCTCTAATAGTCTCAAATAGCATTGACTATTGATGATTGTTCACGAAAGTTTTTGGGGTTCTTGAGCTGCATATCCACAAACAAAAACCATATCCATTTGGAGAATATCCTCTGATAGATTGCAAAAACTTATTTTTCACAATTGGAAGATTATACGCCCCGAGAGGCGGAGAATTATGCCCGAAAGAGATTTAAATACGATCTATCTTCTTTCACGATAAGAAAGTATGAGAGAATATAAAAGTGAATAATTCCTCTTATATATTATTGATAAAAAGTTCGGTTTGTGGTAGATTTAAGTTATATGAAGCAAATAAATTTAGATTTAAATAATAAAAATCAGATAGGAAAAATATCAAAAACTGCCACTGAAATTTTAGAAAGTGGCGGAGTTATCGTTTATCCTACTGATACTTTATACGGGCTTGGCGTGAATGCTTTTAACGAAGGTGCCATTATAAAAGTTCAAGAGATAAAAAAACAGGACAGAGATAAGCCAATTTCAGTTATTGTCAGAGATATAAAGATGGCAAGAAGAATAACATGCATAGATTCAAAAGTAGAAAAAATATTAAATAAAATTTGGCCGGGACCAATCACGATAGTTTTAAGAAAAAAAGATATTATTTCAGATGTTTTAACTGGAAACAGAGAAACTGTAGCTATTAGAATTCCAGACAATGAATTCATTTCGATGCTAATGGAAAAAATAGACTTTCCGATAACTGCAACAAGCGCGAATATTTCAGGAGAGAAAAACTTATTAAAGTCAACTGAAATAGTTGAAAAATTCAAAAACAGCTCTCCATGCCCTGATATTTTTATAAATGCCGGGAATATAAAAGATCCAACAGCTTCAACGATCATAGATCTAACAACTGCAACTCCGAAGATATTAAGAATGGGAGTCGTTGGAAAAGATAAAATGCAGGAAATTTTTGATAAATTTATCAGTAATTAGAATTAAGAGTTGGAGTAAGCGCTTTGGCGCGATTCCGCAGCTATCCAGCGAATGTAATATTGCAGAAATGCTTACACTCGGGCTAAAGCCCTTGTTTCTATATTTATAATTCATAATTCATAATTCCAGTTACAATGTCCAATTTTTTTATAGATCATTACTTGAAACACAACTTGAGAAATGAAATATCTGAATTATACATTTCAGTGGCAATTAAGAATTTTGCATTCTCAATGATAGCTATTTTTGAGCCGGTATATCTATATAAATTATACGATTCTCTTTCTATAGTTTTTTTCTATTATCTGGTTTCTTATATAATATATTTTTTTGCTGTTCCATTTGGAGCAAAAGCTGCGGCAAAATATGGATTTGAGCATTGCATTTTTTATAGTATTCCATTTGCAATTTTATATTTTCTTGCTTTGTCTCAGCTTCCAAGTTATGGATTTTTAGTTGTTTTTGCAATTATTTTTTTGGTTTTCTATAAGGTTCTTTTTTGGCCGTCATATCATACAGATTTCGCGCATTATAGCTCAAAAGGATATAAAGGGAGAGAGCTTGGGATACTATCTCTTATATCAACAGTGGTTACAATAATAGGACCGGTAATTGGTGGCATTATTTTGTCAAAGTTCGGATTTGAAACATTGTTTATGGTAGTTTCAATTATAAGCCTAATTTCCGCCATCCCTCTTTTTATTACTCGTGAAAAATTTGAACCTCACATATTTTCATACAAGAAAGCTTTTCAAAGATTTCTTAAGCCCTACAACCAATACAAGAGAAAAAATTCAATTGCTTATTTTGGTTATGGCGAAGAAATGATCGCCGCAATTGCTTGGCCTATTTTTGTTTTTCTTTTAATCGAAAAATTTTATCTTATAGGGCTGCTTATGAGCATTGTTATCCTATTAGCTTCAATTTCGTGCCTTTATGTTGGAAAATTATCAGACACACTTGAAAAAAAGGGTAGAAGAAAATTGTTTTTTTCAAGTACGATCTTTTACGCTTTAACGTGGTTTTTGCGTCCTTTCGCCGGAAATTGGCTTGGCATACTTCTAGTAGATTTTGTGTCTAAGGGACTAAGACCTGGCATCTACTATCCTCTTCTGACATTCGTTTATACGGGGGGCGGAAATAACAGAGGATTTTTAAAATATACAATATTCTACGAAATGTCTTTAACGCTGGGAAAAACCTTAGTGATCTTTGTCGCCTTGATTCTCGCACTTTGCTTAGACGGTTCAGACTTTTTCTGGTTTGTTCTTTTTGGTTTTACAGGACTGTGGACTCTTATATTTTTGTCTGCTTATAAAAAATAATCGTAATGGAAATCATCCAATCAATAATTTTAGGCATTATCCAGGGTGTTGCTGAATTTCTGCCAATCTCAAGTTCAGGACATCTTGTTTTAGTTCCGCATATTTTTGGCTGGCACGATCAAGGACTTGCTTTTGATGTTGCGCTTCATTGGGGAACATTGATCGCAGTAATTGTTTATTTTCGAAAAGACTGGATTGACATAATTAGTAAGTCATATTTGTTTGGTAAGTTGACAAATTACAAATTCAAAATTACAGATTCCAAACAAATTACAAATTCCCAACCCAAGGCTGGTCCGTCTTGGGCGGAAAAATTAAAGTCGGATATCTTATTTATAATCATCATTGCTACAATTCCCGGAGTCGTTGCAGGACTATTGCTAAATACCTATGCTGAGACTGTCTTTAGAGATCCTTTAATCGTTGCGGGAGCTTTATTTGTTGGCGCTATTTTGTTATTTTATACTGATAAAACAGGCGCAAAAAAATCAGATCTGCAAAACCTGACTTTGAAAATGGGAATTATAATCGGCTTATTTCAAGCACTGGCGATTGTTCCGGGAGTATCTCGCAGTGGAATCACGATCACAATAGCTCTTTTTCTCGGAATACAAAGAACAGCTGCCGCTAGATTTTCTTTTTTACTGTCAACACCGATAATTTTAGGAGCAGGAATTAAAGAGCTTCCAAGTCTAGTTGAAAGCGGATTAAATATAAATATTCTTATTGGCGTTTTAGTTTCTGCTGCCAGTGGTTATCTGGCAATCAAATATATGTTGAAGTATTTAGAAAATAAAAATTATAATATTTTTGTGGGATATAGAATTTTATTATCAATTGCCATTCTGTTTTTTGTATTGTTTTGATTGAAATTTTAGCTATTGTATATAAAAATAGTATTTAGAGCATAATTCTATATAGTCCATGCAATGTAGTGACAAACGAATACTGAAATGAATTTATCCTGAGCTTGTTGAATGAATTTAACATAAATTTTGTGGAGTTTGTTATTTGTAAAAAAATCACAATGAATTTTCTACGGACACCATTTCTATTGTGATCCAATTCTCCGTATTTTATTGATTCTAACGAAGATACCTCGTCCGCTTGCAGCGGGGAGCTTCATTTTTCCGCCTAAGGCGCTATTGTCCGTTTTAGAAGGAGACCAGTCTTGGGCTGGCAATTAATTTTCAAATGACACTCTTCTGTGAGAACTGATTTGTAACCAGTTCTTTTTGTTTTCAAGATTCATAAATATTATTATATGGGAAACATTAGGAACTGTTTACAAAACAGTTCCCACAAAATGAAATTACATTGAACTCAACCTAATTTTATCATAACCTCTTTTCTGACGGTCGTCAGAAAAGAGGTTATGATTTTATTTTTTATAAATCTAAGCAGGCAGAATTTTTTGAGCAAAAAATTGTCTAAAGCAACCTTATAAATTTCCTTATATCAAACAAGTATAAAGCAAGATGGTATTTTTTTATATAAATAAAAGAAATAAAAAAGTTCAAGTCAAAGACTTGAATCAACTTGCGAGCAAATTAAAAGAAACTAAACTTCGAATTGGAAATTTAGTTTCTTTTTGATTTATACTAAATGCTAAATACCAACTTACAAACTTTCCCAAACCGATGACTCAACATTGACATCAATGTTTGCCCTGTTATCTTTAATAATCCTTCTGATTTTGCCGTCAAATACAAAACCATCCGTCAATTCAGCGCTTTCAATGAAAGCTCCGTAATATTTGAAAGTTGCCATTTCCTGTCCGCCGAGAATTGCTACCGGGTCAAATTTCTTTTTTAGCTCCATTTTTTCCGCGTAATTTTCATATAATTTCCACATTATTCTTTCCAGTTCGGGATCCGGCTCAATCATATTCAAACCAAGGTCCGCCGCCTCGTCTCTCGTAATCGGATAGCCATGAATACAAATATCGCCAGTGATCTCTTTGACAATGTTGTCGATTTTTTCTTTGTCATCAGTTTTGTCAAAATGCATCAGTAGCAATTTTTCCGTAATTTGCTTTGCCATTCTTGTCGCGCGATAGGCGTTGCCGAGAGACAAAGGATGAATTTTTGCGGTAAGATCTTCAAAAACATTGATCATCTGCTCATCTTTCACGCCCGCTTTTTCTTTTGCCAGCAAAAAATATGAATTCAGATCTTCTACACTGATTTCCATTTTCTGTTTTTGATTTGCCGGATTTTCAGGATTAAACGGATGTCCCGTTGAAGGATCAACGGGGCTTAGTTCGCCCAATCGTCCCATTACGATTTTGTCCGCGCCGATAGAAATGAGTGTTCCTGCGCTATGCGCGCGATAGGGGATGATCATCTCAATTTCATCTGTATAGCTTCTCATAAGCTTAATCAGCCGTATTGGCGTGATCATATCGCCGCCTCTCGTATAGAGAAAAAAACTAATCTTATTCTGCTTGCCGATTTTTTCCAGGTGCTTTGCAAAAATAGGCACAATATCATCCGCCACCTTAGTCACAAACGGCTGTCTGTCGCCCGTGACATAAGTGATCACTTTTGAATTCCGCGATTTTTCAATTTTTTTAATTAATTTTTTTGTCATGGTTTTTTAAATTATTAAATTTCGTTTTGCATTTTTATAAATTTAAAACTTTGAAAAAGTTTTACTCCCCCTTTGAAAAAGGGGGAGCGAATTTTCTCAAATTTTTTTCATTAATACGATCTGTGCCGGAGGAGGGAATCGAACCCTCATGGATATGATCCACACGATTTTGAGTCGTGCGCGTCTGCCAATTCCGCCACTCCGGCGAATTTCGTGTAACGCATAGCGTGTAACTTATAACCTGTAACGCACTTAAGCTCAGGTTATACGTTATATGCCAACAATGTAACAATTATAGTATAATTTAACACTATTTGTCAATTACAGATGTATATATTATAATAGAATTATGGTAATTGCACTAGTAAACCAAAAAGGAGGAGTAGGGAAGTCAACAACCGCTGTAAATCTGGGGGCTTATTTAGTTTCGCATGAAAAAAAGGTTCTTTTAATTGATATGGATCCTCAAGCAAACGCAACAACAGGACTTGGGTTTAGACCGGAAAATACAGAAAAGAATATTTATGATGTCATCTCTGGAAAAGCGCTTCTTTCTGACGCTATTATAAAAACATCTTTATTAGGCTATGACATTGTTCCCGCGACGCAAGACCTGGCCGGAGCAACAGTTGAACTTGTTGAAGCAACGGAGAGAGAGTTTAAATTTTATAATGCGATAAAAAATGTCAGAAATGATTATGATTATATTTTGATTGACTGTCCTCCAAGTCTGGGACTTTTAACCGTAAATAGCCTAACTGCAGCTGATAGAATTATAGTTCCAATTCAATGTGAATATTACGCGCTGGAAGGATTGAGCCAGCTTTTGAATTCAATTGAACTTATTCAAACAAACCTCAAGGAAGACCTCAAGATCATGGGAGCGGTTTTAACGATGTATGACAAAAGAAATCAGCTAGCGCATCAGGTTGAAAAAGAAGTTAGGAGGCATTTTCCCGGACTTGTCTTTGATGCCGTAATCCCAAGAAATGTCGCGCTTGCCGAGGCTCCAAGCTTTGGAAAAACGATTTTGCAATACGCGCCGGACAGCGCCGGAGCAAGAGCTTATGATTATTTGGCAAGAGAGATAATAAAACTAGAATCTGGAATTTAGAATTTTGACTGTAATCTGTCATTCTGAACTCGTTTCAGAATCTTCCAACTATTACACTAATTTCACCCATAAATCACAAAACATTTTGATAAGATGAAAACGAAAAGCAATATTAATAATATAAATTAAACCCGGAATACAACAGATTCTGAAATAAGCTTGTCCTAAGTAATAACCGAATGGATTCAGAATGACAAAATGACAAATTTTTAAAATAAAAATATGATGAAAAAAACAAGCCTTGGAACAGGATTATCCTCCTTAATTCCAAACAAATTAGACAAAGAAAATAATACTCCATTAGAAAAGAAAAGTTTTGCAAGTTCTGACGAAGTGATAAAAATTCCAGTTGAAAATATTGTTCCAAATCCAAATCAGCCGAGATATTATTTTGACGGCGATAATTTGAAAGATCTGTCGGAATCAATTAAAGAACATGGAGTGATTCAGCCAATTATCGTTACCAAAATCAGTGAAGATAAGTTTGAGCTTATTGCGGGAGAAAGAAGACTTCAAGCATCAAAACTGACAGGCATCAAAGAAATTCCTGCGATTGTGAGATTGGCAACCAATCAAGAAAAACTGGAGATTGCTTTGGTAGAAAATATACAAAGGCACGATCTTAATCCGATTGAAGAAGCAAAAGCGTATAAAAAATTGCAGATTGAATTTGATCTAACTCAGGAAGAAGTTGCCAAAAAAGCCGGAAAAAGCAGATCAACGATCGCGAACACTGCCAGACTTTTGGATCTGCCGATTGAAATTCAACGGGGGATTATTGAAGAAAAAATAACCGAGGGGCATGCGCGGGCAATTCTCGGGCTTGCAAATCCGGAAAAGCAAAGAGCTCTATATGAACTGATTTTGAAAAACAATCTTACCGTTAGGGCAACTGAAAACAAGGTCAAAGAAGTCACGGTTCATACTTATAAACGAAAGATTTCAACAAAAATCGATCCGCATATTCAAGATTTGGAAGATACGATCCAGCAAAAACTTGGCACAAAAGTAAAGATTAATAAAAAAGGTGTTTCTGGAAAAATTACAATTGACTTTTTTTCAGAAGAAGAATTTGAGAAGATATTAAAAGTGTTGGGTTGTTAAATTTATATTACTTAAAAATTATACAATATAATAAAAAAGAAGGCAGAACCTTTCTGCCTATATCATCTATTTATTTTCTCTTACTTTTATTTTTCCTATTCTTTCTTCTCTTAATTTTTAGTTTTCCTTTTCTCCTTCTTCCTTCCTCCTCCTTTTTCCTTATTATTTCTTGTTTGTAGAAATTCTTCCTAAATTCTTCTGTTCCCATTAAACTCATTTTTATCAAACCTATTCCAGTTTCGATTAAATTTAAAATATACAATTTTTTAGACATTGTCAAGAAAATCTTAATTAAAGATAATAATTAAAGATAATAATTAATTTCAAAGTTATGCCAGAATTTAATAGGTCCTAATTGCAACCAGATGAATATTTTGAAGATTTTCGTGATAAATTTCAAAAAAATATAAGAAATGAGCAAAAATCAATTAATGGTGTTGATAAACTGTTAAAACAAATTTATGAGGAGTTTAAGGATAAATACGGTTCTGATATTATTAATGAAGATGGTTGTATAATAGGCGCTAGCCAAAAAACAAAGAATGAAGAAAAGCAAGAGGAATATTTTAAGTTGTTGGATCTATGGAAAGAAGATTGGGAATCATATGAAGATTTTTTAAAAAGAAAAGAAACAATCAATGGAACAATATGGGAAAAAATGACAGTGATTATCCTAAATAAAATTTTAGGAGAAGATTTTATTATTGTTCATTCTTCAATAAATGATGATACATATCATAGCATTGACACTCTTATTATCGATAAGAAAACAGGTGAAATTGTCTGTACGCTTGACGAAGTAGAAACTGATCTTGAAAAATCTATATATTATGAAAAAATAAGAAAACTGGCAAAAATAAATGAGAAATTTGGAGGAGCCTTTATAGAAGATGGATTAGAACTTAAAGACGGAAAGCTTATTAATAAAAACATTAGAAATATACCAATTTATTTATTTCAAATTTCAGAAGAAGATTTTGAAAAAGTTTTAGCAGGAATGAATATAGATTCTATGGAAAAGGTTTCTGATATAGAATTAGAAATTTTTGACGAGATGATTAAATCATTAGAAAAACAAAATAACGAATTGCAAAAAGGAAAGATTTCGGAAAATTTACAAGAAAAAATTGAAATTTTTTCAAAATCACTTGAAACAATGAAAGAAATAAGAAAGAAAAAATTTCAAATTATAAAAGAAGAATAAAATATTTTTGAATATTTTACCTTATTCTGATCAATTTAAGGGCTATTGACAGATAATTTAAATGTGATATTATGGTTTTAATAATTTTGCCCGCATAATTTCGGGGCATTTTTAATTGATAAAATAAAAAAATGGCTAAACAATTTATAACAAAAGAGGGTTTAGAAAAATTAAAAGAAGATCTAAATTATCTTAAAACAGAGAAGAGACAGGAAATTTCAAGAAGAATTCAAGCTGCAAAAGAACTGGGGGACTTGAGTGAAAATGCGGAATATTCCGAAGCAAAAGAACAGCAAGCGCTTAATGAAGGAAGGGTTGCGGAAATGGAAGAAACACTAAAAAATGCTGAAACAATTGACGATAGACATTCAAGATCTGATATTGTAAACATTGGTTCTACTATAAAAGTGAAAAATGGTGAGAATGAACGCGTTCTTACCATAGTCGGATCAAACGAAGCAAACCCTTCCGAAGGAAAAATTTCAAACGAAACCCCTCTTGCCATGTCTTTTTTAGGGCATAAAGTAAATGACAAAGTTGAGGTTGAAACGCCAAAAGGCGAGGTTGCATATTTGATTTTGAATATTTCGTGAACAGAAGAAGCTCATTTTAAAAATCAAAGCCTTGGGAGTCCCAAGGCTTTTTTGACTAATTCCGCTTTAGATAGTATTATTTATAAAGAATATATTTAATCTTTTCCGGTATAATTTCCCCCCATGGGGCGTATCTTTGATAATTCTAACAAAGATGCCACGTCCGCTTGCGACGGGGAGCTTCATTGAAAAATGACATTCAAAAATACTGCTTGCGATAATTTTTAAACTAATTTAATCAAACTAATGATAAACGAACTAAAACAAGCGCGGCTTGAAAAATTGGAGAATATAAAAAAAGCGGGAATAGCTCCGTATCCAGCAAAGTGCGAGAGAACGCATATGATCAAGAAAGCTCTTGATAATTTTGATAATTTTTCTAAAACGGAAAAAGTGCTCATCCTAACAGGCAGAATAAGAACAATAAGAGCCCATGGCGGGTTGACTTTCGCTAATATTGAAGACCAAGGCGGGCAAATTCAGTTGTTTTTTAGAAAAGATGAGATTGGCGAAGAAGATTATAAAATGCTCAAAAACTTGGATATCGGAGATTTTATTCAAGTAGAAGGAACTTTGTTTACGACCAAGAAAGAAGAACAAACATTAAAAGTCAAAAATTATAAAATTCTGACAAAATCATTGTTGCCGCTTCCGGAAAAATGGCACGGGCTTTCTGACGAAGAAATAAGATATAGAAAAAGACATCTTGATTTGATTATGAATAAGAATACAAAAGAACTTTTCATAAAAAGAACAGAATTTACGAATAATATAAGAAACTTTTTAAATGGCGATGGTTATCTGGAAGTTGAAACTCCGGTTCTTGAGGCAATTCCAGGAGGCGCTGATGCTGAACCTTTTACTACTCATCACAACAAATTAGATATAGATCTATATCTTCGTATCTCTTTGGAATTACATTTGAAAAGATTACTTGTCGGTGGATTTGAAAAGATATATGAGATCGGGAAGGTTTTTCGAAATGAAGGAATGAGCCCCCAGCACTTGCAAGAATTTACAATGCTTGAATTCTATTGTGCTTATGCTGACTACGAAGATCTGATGAGTTTTGTTGAGAATTTTTATATGGATATAATCGAAAAAACATTCGGCAGTTTAGAAATTGAATATCAAGATACCGTTTTGAATTTCAAGGCTCCCTGGCCCAGAATTGATTATCGTGAAATTGTTTTGAAAGAATCGGGAGTTGATATTGATCTATATCCTACAAAAGAGGATATGCAAAAAATCGTCAAAGAAAAGGGGATCAAAGTTGATCCGAAAGCAGGCAGAGGAAGACTGATCGATCAGTTATATAAAAAACTTGTCAGGCCAAAATTAATTCAGCCATCGTTTTTAATCAACCAACCGCTTGACATCTCTCCGCTTGCCAAGAAAAAAGATGATGATAAAACAAAGGTTCAAAGAATACAGGTTCTTATTGCCACTGCGGAAGTCGGAAATGGATTTTCTGAGCTGAATGATCCAATTGATCAAAGAGAAAGATTTGTTTCGCAAGACAAGCTGCGAGCCGAGGGTGATGATGAAGCGCAAATGATGGACGAGGATTTTGTGGAAGCTCTTGAATATGGCATGCCACCAACGGCCGGATTCGGCGTTGGAATTGACAGATTGTTTATGATTCTGACAGATCAAGAAAGTATTCGTGATGTCGTGTTTTTTCCAACCATGAGACCAATAAAGCATTACACAATAGAAGCAGGAACGGGAGAATTCAAATCAGAAGGAAAAGATGTTAAACTAAAACATAATAAAAATAATGATCCAGAGGATCTGGAGCTAGGAATTGACCTAGACCAAGCAGAAAATATATTAAATAAATATATCAAAGACCCAATTACAAAACTACATTGCATTGAAAGTAAAGCTATTATGGAAGGTGTTGCAAAAAGCTTGAATCAAGATCCAGTAAAATGGGGGATCATTGGATTACTTCATGA